>NZ_RZQY01000222.1:0-8557 GCF_003998575.1 Mesorhizobium sp. M7A.F.Ca.CA.001.10.2.1
CCGACCGCCGCAACATTATCCTCGCCTATGTGGTCTGCTCCTGTTTCGCGGCCGCTGCCGGTGTCTTCCTGGCCGGGCGCATCGTGTCGGGCGATCCGAATGTCGGTCTGCTTTTCGAACTCGATACCGTCACCGCCGTGGCGCTCGGAGGCACCCAGCTCTCCGGCGGCATCGGCAGCCTGCACGGCACAGTGATCGGCGCGCTGGTCATGGCGCTGCTGGCTAACGGCATGAACCTCGCCAACGTCTCGCCCTTTGTTCAGACAGCGATCAAGGGCGGCATCCTGCTGGCGGTGGTCGGGTTGCAATCCCGCAAGAAAATGGGGCTCTGAGCGATGGCCGCCGTTCTCGCAAATCCGATCGCCCGGCGTCTGCTGCGCATCCCGCCGTCCTATTTTGTCTTCATCGTGCTGCTGGCGACGCTGTGGATCGCGCGGCCGAACATGCTCAACCTCAACATCATGGGCATCTTCGTCAGGCAGATCGTGCCGCTCGGCATCCTGGTGCTGGGGCAGCTCGTCGTCATGCGGGTGAAGTCGATCGACCTCTCTGGCGGCGGCATCATCCTGCTCATCAACTATTTCATCTCGTCGGGCACTTTCCCCGGCGCGTCGATGCCTTTCTTCGTCGTGCTGGCGCTCGCCACCGGCCTCGTCATCGGCCTGTTCAACGGCTTCATGATCGGCAACCGGCGGGTGTCGGCGGTCATCGTCACGCTGGCGGTCAGCATCATCCTGGTCGGGCTGGTGCAGTTCCTGTCGAGCGGCAATCCGCCCGGCGATGTGCCGAAGCTGTTCAACGACCTATACAACACGAAATTCCTGTCGGTTCCGACGCCGGTGCTGTTCTGGGTCCTGCTGACCGCTTCGGTGTGGCTGCTTCTGTCGCGGACCATCTTTGGCCGCTACGTCGCTTCGGTCGGGGAGAATGCCGAAGCCGCGCATTTTTCCGGCGTGCCGGTCCAGCGCACGGTCATCCTGGCGCATACGCTCGCCGGCCTGATAGCGGCGATCGCCGCCCTGGTGCAGACCGGTTCCATCGCCGTCGGCAGCGTCCGTATCGGCCTCGACCTGCCGATCCTGGCGGTCGCGGCAACGATCCTCGGCGGCGTCGTCTTCGGTCGTGGCGACGGCGGCGTCTGGGGGCCTTTCTTCGGGGCGCTGTGTTTTGCGCTGCTGTTCGTGGTGATGACGGTGCTCGGCATCGACGAGCCCGGCAAGCTCATCGCGCAGGGCGTCATCATCCTCGGCGCGGCGATCTTCTACGGAGTGCGCGTGCGAAACCCCTGATTTGAAACGGCGAAGAGCAAGTGCGCCGGCGTTCAGACAATTGCAAACAGATGGAGAAACATGGATGTCACCGCCAAAAAACATCATGTGCTACGGCGACTCGCTGACCTGGGGCTGGGTTCCGGTCAAGGAAGGGTCGCCGACCTACCGCTACCCTTATGATCAGCGCTGGACCGGTGTGATGGCGGCGGCGCTGGGGGCGGGCTACCACATCATCGAAGAAGGCCTGAGCGCGCGCACGACCTGTCTCGACGACCCCAACGATCCGCGCCTGAACGGGGCGAACTATCTGCCCTCGGCCATCGCCAGCCATCTGCCGCTCGACCTGGTCATCGTCATGCTCGGCACCAACGACACCAAGTCTTATTTCCGCCGGACGCCTTATGAGATCGCCAATGGAATGGCGAAACTGGTCGGGCAGATCCTGACCAGTGCCGGCGGCATCGGCACCCCTTATCCGGCTCCCAAGGCGCTGGTCATTGCGCCGCCGCCGCTGACCCCGATGCCCGATCCGTGGTTCGAGGGCATGTTTGGTGGCGGGCACGAAAAATCCAGGGATCTGGCCAGGCAGTACAAGGCGATGGCGGATTTCATGAAGATCGATTTTCTCAATGCCGGCGATTACCTCACCACGGATGGTGTTGACGGCATCCATTTTACTGCCGGAAACAACGCCGATCTGGGACGCGCCGTCGCCGACAAGGTCAAGTCGATCCTTGAGCCGGGCAAGGTCAGCACTGCCGCCTGAAGCCGCCACGCCCGTCGGCTCGCGGCACACAGGCCTACGGCGCGGGTGTATCGCTCGTTCCTCCGGCGATGCACATCGATACGGGGCCGTTTGGCCCCGTATCGATGTGGCGCTCGACGCCTGCAGACCTGCGTTGATCTAGGGCCTTGTGCCCCGAGGAACATGATCGGCAGACGATTTGGTTTGGCGGTCGAAAACGACCGCCAGGCCCTTCTTCACGGCAAGCGAGGCGACCATGTCGTCGAGTTCGCGATCGGGAATGGCGGGGTTTAGGACCTGCCGGATGGCCCGATAGGCCTGCTCGGTCGACACATAGTCGTAGCGCTTTTTGCGCGCTTCCACATATTGCTCGATGAGAATGCCCAATCGGCGGGCGGCGATGTCATCTGGTTGCTGCAAGGGAGCCTCCTCAGCGTCGATCGTTTGCAGACCCCCGAGATGTAAAAACCCACGCCGCGAAAGTTAAGGCCTGCTGTCGGCTTGAAGCCCAAAAAATCTATTGCCTTCGTTCAACGAACTGCACCGCAGAGTGTCATCGTGTCCGAACTGGCACATCGCAGCCGCAAGGCGCGGGTCAACTTGCCCGTCCGAATCCCGACCAAAGCGTGTATTCACAACAGCTCCGACAGAACGGCCATGAAATGGTCGTTCTCCGCTGTCGAGCCGATGCTGACTCGCACATAGGTGTCAAAACCCTGCTGCTTCCACGGCTTGACGATGACGCCGTGACGCAGCAGGCCTTCGACGAAGGCGGAAGCATCTTGCCGGCAGTTGAAGAACAGGAAGTTGCCCCTGGAGGCAGCGACATCGAGGCCCTTGCTCGCCAGGAAAGTCTCGACGCGTTTTCTCTCTGCATTGGCCAGCGCGACGACCCTGGCAAGGTGTTCGTCGTCGGCCAGTGCCGCGAGTGCGGCCGCCTGGGCCATCGCGTTGGCGTTGAAAGGCGTGCGGACGCGATCGAGCAGCGCGCGCAGCTCCGGGTCACCGACGATGCCGAAGCCGATCCGCAATCCGGCCAGACCGAACGCCTTGGAAAAGGTCCGCAGCACGATCCAGGGCCGGCCCAGCTTTTCGAGATAGGGCAGGGACGATGCATAATCGTCGCCCTTGGCATATTCGGCATAGGCTTCGTCGATGACGATCAGCGTCTCGTCGCCGACCGCATCCAGAACCCTGGACAGATCGCCGCCGGAGAGCCAGCTGCCGACCGGGTTCATCGGGTTCGAAAACAGCAGCATGCGCGGCCGTTCGCGCACCGCCTCGACCAGCGCATCGACATTGATGGTGAGATCGTCGTTGACGACAACGCGTTTGACGGTCGCCCCCATCAGCGTTGCGTAGTCCTCATGCAACGGGAACGACGGATAGAGCGTGACGACCGCGTCGCCCGGCCGCAACACGGCACGGCTGATGACGGAGAGAAGGTCTTCGGAACCGTTGCCGAGGATGATCTGGCCCTCGGCGACGGCATATTTGTCGCCGATCGCCTGGCGCAGCTTGCGCCCGGCGGGGTCGGGATAGAGGCGGAACATCTCGGAGCCGGCATGCATCGTCGTGGCTAGCGTCGGGCTGGGCCCGAGCGGGTTTTCGTTGGAGCCCAGTTTGGCGATCCTGGCCGGTGCGTATCGCTCCATGACCTCGTCAATGGTGAGCCCGGAATTGTAGGGCGACAAACGGTTGACTTCGGTGCGGACCATATCCGAGGCTTTCGACACGGGTGGGCTCCTCTGCGGTGGATTTCGTCATCCGTACCGTAGTCGAAATAGTTTGTATATGCTTGTATATGTAACTTGATCTGATAGTCTCGACGCTGAAGCGGAAACCGACGCCGGCAAGGAGGATCACATGCGCAACGCTTCTCTCTTCGATCTCTCCGGCAGGAAGGCGCTTGTCACCGGCGCAAGCCGAGGCATCGGGCGCAGCATCGCCGAAGCGCTGAGTGCCGCCGGCGCCGACGTCGCGGTCTCGGCGCGCAGCCTGGCGTCATTACAGGACACAACGACAGCCATCCGCGCCGCCGGCGGGGTGGCGCATGCCGTTGCCCTCGACGTCACCGATGTCGGTCGCTGCCGCGCAGCCACCGCAGAGGCTGCCAGCCTGCTTGGCGGTCTCGACATTCTCGTCAACAATGCCGGCGTGGAGGAGGTGCGGCCCTCGCTCGATGTCGACGAGGCGCTGTGGGACAGGATCGTCGACACGAATCTCAAGGGAGCGTTCTTCTGCGCCCAGGCCGCCGCGCGGCAGATGCGCGATGCCGGCCGTCCTGGTGCCATCATCAATCTGTGCTCGCTGACATCCGAAGTCGGAATTCCCACCGCGGTGCCATACGGCTCGTCGAAGTCGGGCCTGCTCGGCATGACCCGCGCCCTTGCGGCGGAGTGGGCGGAGCTTGGCATAAGGGTCAACGCCATCGCGCCGGGATATTTCAGGACGGCGATGACCGACGTTTTCTACAGCAACGAGGCATGGCAGCACTCCATGCTGGCCAAAATCCCGCAGCGTCGTTTCGGCGACCTCCACGACCTGCATGGCATCGCCGTGTTCCTCGCTTCGGATGCGGCTGCCTACATAACCGGCCAGTCCATTCCGGTCGATGGCGGCTTTCTCGCCTCGATCTGACGAGGCAGGTTTGTCTCCGTGGTTTCGACGGATGATGGAAAAATTGCTGGCGACTATCATACATACATGTATATACTTTTGCCCGGTGAAGCCTCTCGACGGCTTTGATCCTTGCCCCGGTCGGCCTGTCGACCCGCAGAACTATGGCCATCCACGGGCCAACCGTCATTGCGTTCCAAGAGTTCCAGGAGACGAGCAGTTATGTCCGACATCAGCTTCCACGATTTGTCATCCATCGATGCCGACCAGCGCGCCAGTCTGCTGAAGCGCGCCGAGGCCGATCTGACGGTCTTCGTCGAGAAGGTCCGGCCGATCATCCAGGCCGTCAAGGACGAAGGCGATGCCGCCTTGATCCGCTTCGCCAGGGAACTCGACAAGGCCAATGTCGCCGAGGGCGAACTGCAGGTGTCGGAAGCCGAGTTCGACGCGGCGTTCGACAAGGTGGAAAAGGATGTGGTCGAGAGCATCCAGTTCGGCATCGACAACATCAGGCATTTCCATGAGGAGCAGAAGCCGGAGACGATGTGGCTCAAGGAAGTCCGGCCGGGCGCCTACGCCGGCGACAGGTACACGCCGATCGCATCCGTTGCGCTCTACGTGCCGCGCGGCAAGGGCGCCTTTCCATCGGTGACGATGATGACGTCGGTGCCGGCGGTGATTGCCGGCGTGCCGCAGATCGCCATCGTGACGCCGCCGACATCGGATGGTTCGGTGGATGCGGCAACGCTCGTCGCCGCGCGTCTCGCCGGCGTGGGCACGGTCTACAAATGCGGCGGCGCCCAGGCAGTTGCCGCCGTCGCTTACGGCACCGAGACGGTGAAGCCCGCGCTCAAGATCGTCGGCCCCGGCAGCCCGTGGGTGGTGGCGGCCAAGAGCGTGCTGTCGTCGGTCATCAACACAGGCCTTCCGGCCGGCCCGTCGGAAGCGATCATCTTTGCCGATGACAGCGTTGACGGCGGCCTTGCCGCGCTCGACCTGTTGATCGAAGCCGAGCACGGGCCGGATTCCTCGGCCTATCTGGTGACGCACAGCCGCAAGGTTGCAGAAGCAGCGCTTGCTGCACTTCCCGAGCATTGGTCGCGGATGACCGAGCAGCGTGTCGAGTTTTCGCGCGCGGTGCTGACCGGCAAGCGCGGCGGCATCGTGCTGACGGCGTCGCTGGAGGACAGCTACCGCTTCATCAACGACTATGCGCCCGAACATCTCGAGATCCTGTCGAAGGAGCCATTCGCGCATCTCGGGCGCATCACCGAGGCCGCCGAAATCCTGATGGGTCCGCACACGCCGGTGACGCTGGCCAATTTCGTTCTCGGCCCCAATGCGGTGCTGCCGACCAGCCGTTGGGCGCGGACTTACGGCCCGCTTTCGGTGACGGATTTCGTCAAGCGCTCGTCGATCGGCTATGTCACCTCGGCGGCCTATCCGGAACTCGCTCTGCACGCCCGCAGGCTCGCCCGCTACGAGGGCTTCAGCTCGCATGAGAACGCGGTCTCGGAAATCCGCGACCGCTATCTCGCCGGTTGAGCGGAAGCGATCGTGATGAAGGCCGCACGACTGTATGGACCTGGTGACTTGCGCATCGAGGACATCGCCACGCCGGGCGTGCCGGATGCGGGCTGGGTGAAGCTCAGGGTCGACGCCGCCGGCATTTGCGGTTCGGACCTGCACAATTTCCGCACGGGACAGTGGATAAGCCGGTCGCCTTCGACGGCCGGCCATGAGTTGACCGGCACGGTGACTGCCATCGGCGCGGGCGTGGACGCCTTCGCCGTCGGCGACAGGGTGGTCGCCGATTCCCGTTTCTGGTGCGGAGACTGCGCGCAATGTCATGGCGGCAGGCGGCATCTCTGTGTGTCGCTGGGCTTTGTGGGAGAAATCTGCGACGGCGGGTTTGCCGAACAGGCGGTGCTGCCCGCGCGGCTTTTGCATATCATCGATGCCGGGCTCGACGAGCGGGTCGCGGCGATGGCCGAGCCGCTGGCGGTGGCGCTGCACGCGGTGCGGCGCCTGCCGAAAACGGCCGGCTCCGTGCTGGTCGTCGGCTGCGGGCCGATCGGCGGTCTTGCCGCGCTGCTGCTGTCTCGAACTTTTGCGGGCACCGTGCTCGTAACCGACCGCAACCAGGCCCGCTGCGCCCGCGTGTCGCAGGTGACGGGTGCCAGGATCGTCGATCTGAACCGAGATGCCGTTGCCGCCGCAACCGCCAATGCCCCGCTGCTCGCGGCCATTGAGGCGACCGGCAGCGTCGCGGCGCTCAACCAGTTGCTTGGCGTTGTCGATCCCGGCGGCACGATCGCCATGGCGGGCATCTTCCATGGCCGCCTCGACATTGATCCCAATACGCTGGTCGAACGCGAAATCGGCTTGCTGGGATGCCACGCCTTTGCCGATGAGCTGCCCGAGGCGGTGCGGATGCTAGGTGAACTCAGCGAACCGCTGTTGGCGCTGATCGACCAGGAGATCGGCCTGGATGACATTCCGGCTGCCTATGAGCGGCTGTTGGCGGGACACAGCGACGGCTTGAAAACAATCATCCGCATGCGGCAACCTGTCGAGCAGTCGTGATTTCCGATGAATCGCCGGAAAGGACTTTTGAAATGATCACTTTGCCCGACACGGCCAGCCCTCTTTACGAGAAGGTGAAGGACTACATCCTGGCGAACATCGGAACGGGCCGGTGGGGCAAGGATCGCAAGCTGCCGTCCGAGAACGAGTTGGTGGCGTCGCTCGGCGTGTCGCGGATGACGGTTCACCGGGCGCTCAGAGAGTTGACCTCGGCCGGGTTCCTGATCCGCCTGCAAGGTGTGGGAACCTTCATCGCGCCGCCGCGGCCGCAATCGACGCTGATCGAGATCAACAACATCGCAGCCGAGATCGTCGAGCGCGGCAACAGGCATCGTTCCGAAGTCCTCGTCCTCGAAACCATCATGCCGACAAAGGAGCTGGCGCTGTCGTTCGAGTTTCCAAAGCGCGTCTCGATCTATCATTCCGTCGTCGTCAATTTCGAGAATGATCTGCCGGTGCAGCTGGAAGAGCGCTTCGTCAATCCGAGCCTCATTCCCGATTACGACAAGCAGGATTTTTCGAAGACGGCGACCTACGACTATCTCATGCAGAAAACCCCGGTGACCGAAGTCGAGCATATCATCTCGGCGATCCCGGCCGACGCCGAGACGGCGCGGCATCTGGGCATCGATGTCGGCGCCTGCTGCCTTTTCCTGCACCGCCGGACATGGACAGGCGCGGTGGTGGCCACCATCAGCAAGCTGACCTATGCCGGCAGTCGCTACTCGCTCGGCAGCCGCTATTCCCCTTCAAAAAGCAGCTAACGGAAGCAGGACGAATGCAAGTCGGAGCGGTTTCGTTGCCAATGTATATACATGTGCTGACGAGAACGCTTTCGCTCTCGAATGGACGGGCCAAGAAGGACAACAGATGACGCAGACACCGAGTCGCACGGCGCAGATCCGGGCACTCGCGCAGCATGATGTTGCCGAAGCACAAAGCGCGCTGGCGGCATTGCTGGGCGACCTGTTTGCGATGAGTCCCCGCAATGTGCGCATCAACTTCGACAAATACAGCCTCAATTCCCTGAACGGCTTCTTCGAAGACGACGGCAAGGCCTACTTCTTCAAGTTCCATCAGGAGGAGCGGGAGGAGGGGATGACGGGCGAGTATTACCGCGCCGAGATTCTGTCGCGCGCCGGCCTGCCGGTCGACCAACCCATACACATGTCGGCGCAGCCCGGCGAGCAGATCCTTGTCTACCGCCGCCGCACGGATCCGAGATTTTCGGATGTGCTGTTCGCGCTGGATGCGCAGGACGATGCCGGCAAGCGGCAAGAAGCCGTTCTTGCCGAGCGCGACCTGTCGGCCAGGCTGCTCAAGGTCTATCTCGAGA
>NZ_RZQY01000223.1:0-8540 GCF_003998575.1 Mesorhizobium sp. M7A.F.Ca.CA.001.10.2.1
CGCTGCTTGCCGGCTATCTTGGCGTCGAACAGAAACTGGCGCGCTCGGCCGAAGCGTCGGGCAATGCCTACAAGATCAAGAGCACGCTGCCGAAAACGATGGAGGAGGCGCTCGATCGTTTCGAGGCATGTGAGCCGGTGCGGGAACTGCTCGGCGAGGATTTCTTCCAGACCTATCTGCGCGTCAAGAGCGTCGAGCTCGACCTGTTCCAGGGCGTGGTGACGAGTTGGGAACGCGACCACCTTCTGCTGAAGGTGTGAACATGGCTTCCAGTTCAACGGGTTTCAATTCGGGCCTCGATATCGCCAAATCCTATTATGTCGCCACCGCCAATCCGGCGCCGGACCATCCGGCGCTGGTCGGCGACGTCGACACCGACCTGGTTGTCGTCGGTGGCGGCTGCACCGGCCTGTCAGCCGCCCTTCACGCCGCCGAGCGCGGCGTGAAAGTGGTGCTGCTCGAAGGCGGCAAGATCGGCTGGGGCGCGTCGGGCCGCAATGGCGGCCAGATGATCCCCGGCCTGCGCAAGGGCGCCAAGGGCCTGGTCAAACTCTACGGGCCGGAGCGGGCAAAGGTGCTGTTCGATCTTGCCTTCGAGGCACGCGGGCTGGTGCTCGATATCATTGAGCGCCACGCCATCGATTGCGATCTCAGGCTGACCGGCCATCTGGTCGGCGCGGTCAATGGCTCCGACCTCAGGGATCTCGAGGAAGAGGCCGAGTGTCTGGCCACGGTGATGAAATTTCCGCATGCCGAGATCCTGTCGGCGGCGGAAGCCCGAGCCAAGGTCGACACATCCTACCATGGCGCGATGTACGAGCCGCTCGGCGGCCACATGCATCCGCTGAACTACACGCTGGGCCTTGCCCGTGCGGCAGTTGCGGTCGGCGTCATCATCCACGAGAATTCGGTGGTGGTGAAACTGGAGCGCGAGCCTTCGATCCGGGTCTCGACTGCAAAGGGATCGGTCCGGGCCAGACATGTCGTGCTGGCGGGTGACGCTCTGCTCAACGGGCTGGAGCCGCGCGTCAACAGCCGCATCATGCCGGTCGGCAACTACATCGTCGCCACCGAGCCGCTGGAGGGCACACGCAATGTCATCCCGGCCAATGTCGCGGTGTCCGACACCCGCTTCGTCGTCAATTACTACCGCATGTCGGCGGATGGACGCCTGCTGTTCGGCGGCGGCGAACGCTACACGCCGTCACCGCCGGCCGATATTGCCGGCTTCGTGCGGCCGCATATGGAAAAGACCTTTCCGCAGCTCAAGGGCTGCCGCATCGATCAGGCCTGGGGCGGCTTGGTGTCGGTGACGACATCCAGGCTGCCGCACATCGGGCACTATGGCGAGGTCTATTTTGCGCATGGCTATTCCGGCAAGGGCGTCATCCTGTCGACGCTGTCGGGCAAGCTGCTGGCCGAAGCGATCACTGGCGATGCCTCGCGGCTTGACTTGTTCTCGACGCTGACGCCGATGCCGTTCCCGGGCGGCACGGCGCTGCGTGGGCCGCTCTATGTGCTGGGGATGCTATGGTACGCGATGCGGGATCGTATCAAGCATTGATCAGAGGCAATTGTCGACGTTAGCACTGCCCCTCACCTGCCTGCCGGCATCCTCTCCCCGTCAACGGGGCGAGGGACGCTGTTGTCGCCGGTATCGCCAATGTTGCAGGAAAGGCGATGGCGTTGCGCCAGCTACTTTCTCCCCGTCACTATACGGGGAGAAATGCCCGGCAGGGCAATGAGGGGCGGCGCTGGCGTTTGAAGAGTTTTCGGGCGATTGATTAGACGACAAAAAAATCCTCGATGCGCTGCCTGGCCTCAACCAGCACCGGCAGTATCTCCCGCTCCATCTCCGTCACCGAAAACCGCGCCGATTGCGTCGAGACGTTGATGGCCGCCACTGTGCGCTCCGCCCGGTCGCGGATCGGCACGGCGATCGAGCGCAGGCCGAGCTCCAGTTCCTCATCGACGATGGCAAAGCCGTCGGCCTTCGCCTTGCCGATGGCGCCGGCCAGCAGCCTGATATCGGTGATCGTCTTCGGTGTCCGTCTCTCGATGGTCGCCTGACCGAGGAATGCGTCCAATTCCCCTGATGTCAGGCCGGCAAGCAGGATGCGTCCCATCGAGGTGCAGTAGGCCGGCAGCCTGGTGCCGACGTCGAGCGACACGCTGAGGATGCGGCGGCCGGGAATGCGGGCGACATAGACGACATCCTCACCCGACAGGATGGCCGCCGAGCAGGCCTCGTTCAGTTGTGCTGCCACAGAGCGCATGATGGGCGCGGCGAAGGCCCATAGCGAGGCGCCGCCGAGCCAGGTGCGGGCAACCGTCAGCAGGCGCGGCGACAGCGAGAACACGCGGCCGGCCTGTGTTGCATAGCCGGTGGCGGTGAGTGTCAGCAGGAAGCGGCGGGCGCCGGCGCGGGTGAGGCCCGCTTCCTCCGCCATTTCTGTCAGCGTCATGCCCGAGGGATGGCGGGCCAGGATCTCCATGACGGCGAGGCCGCGATCGAGCGAGCCGACATGATCACGGGAAACAGCCGCTTCGTCCATCTTGTCTCCGCGGAACGGCATCGGCGTCAGGATTGACTCCTCGCCCTCGCTCAGCGTAGAAAGTATCGCATACAAAACATATGTTCGCAATACGAACTTTCTGAAACCCGGAGCCGATGCGATGGTCAAGTTCCTGCCGCTCAAACAGGCCGTGGCCGAGAATTTGAAAGATGGCGACTCCGTCGCCTTCGAGGGCTTCACCCATCTGATCCCGACGGCGGCGGCGCATGAGGCGATCCGCCAGGGTTTTCGCGACCTGACCCTGATCCGCATGACGCCGGACCTGATCTACGACCAGATGATCGGCATGGGCATGGCAAAGAAAATCGTCTTCTCCTATGTCGGCAATCCCGGCGTCGGCCTGCTGCGGCGCGCCCGCGATGCCATCGAGAACGGCTTTCCGCGCTCACTCGAAATTGAGGAGCACAGCCATGCCGGCATGGCCAATGCCTATGAAGCGGGTGCTGCCGGCCTGCCCTGCGCGGTGTTTCGCGGCTATCGCGGTGCTGGCCTCGCGGCGGTCAACCCGAATATCAAGTCGGTGACCTGTCCGTTCACCGGCGAGGTGCTGGCCGCTGTCCCTTCGATCCGGCCTGACGTCACCTTCATCCATGCCCAGAAGGCCGACAGGAAAGGTAATGTGCTGGTCGAGGGCATCATCGGCATTCAGAAGGAAGCGGTTCTGGCGGCCAAACGCGCTGTGGTGACCGTCGAGGAAGTCGTCGACAATTTCGACGATCCGCACCCCAATCTGACCGTGCTGCCGCGCTGGACGATCGCGGCGATATCGGTCGTGCCCGGCGGCTCGCATCCGTCCTACGCGCACGGCTACTATGCGCGCGACAATGCGGCCTATCTCGAATGGGACGAGATCGCCGCCGACCGCGAGAAATTCCAGGCGTGGATGCAGGCCTACGTGATCGAGAAGAGCGCCGACGATTTCGCGGCCCGGGTCGAGCATTTGAGGAAAGCGGCATGAGCGACAATCCGGGATTCACCCCCAACGAGATGATGACCATCGCCGCCAGCCGCGCGCTGCGCAACGACGATGTCTGCTTCGTCGGCATCGGCGCGCCATCGGCCGCCTGCAATGTGGCGCGGCTGACGCATGCGCCTGACATCACCCTGATTTACGAGAGCGGCACGATCGGCACCGCGCCTGACGTGCTGCCGCTGTCGATCGGCGACGGCGAATTGTGCGAGACCGCTATCACCACCGTCGCGGTGCCTGAGATGTTCCGCTACTGGCTGCAGGGCGGCCGCATCTCGATCGGCTTCCTCGGTGCGGCGCAGCTCGACAAATTCGGCAACATCAACACCACCATCATCGGCGACTATTTCCATCCCAAGACCCGGCTGCCCGGCGGCGGCGGCGCGCCGGAGATCGCGACGTCGTCGAAGGAGATCTACATCACCATGGCGCAGACCAAGCGCGGCATGGTCGAGAAGATCGACTTCTTCACCTCCTTCGGCCATGGCGAGGGTGGTGACCATCGAAAACGGCTTGGCATAGACACCGCCGGCCCGACGCTGCTGATCACCGATCTCGCCATCTGGAAGCCGGACCCGGTGAGCAAGGAATTCACTGTCGTGTCGCTGCATCCCGGCGTCACGCGCCAGCAGGTGCAGGAGAGCTGTGGCTGGGTGGTAAAGTTCGCGGAGGCGCTTGACGAAACACCGGCGCCAAGCGAACTCGAACTCAAGACATTGCGCGACCTGCAGGCCCGCACCAAGGCGGCGCATGAGGGAACCGGAAAAGCAAAGGCTGCATGACATGGCCGAGGCCTATATCTGCGACTACATCCGCACTCCGATCGGCCGCTTCGGCGGTTCGCTGTCTTCGGTACGATCAGACGATCTTGGCGCGATACCGCTGAGGGCGCTGGCCGAGCGTAATCCCGGCATCGACTGGCAGGCTGTCGACGACGTCGTCTATGGCTGTGCCAACCAGGCCGGCGAGGACAACCGCAACGTGGCGCGCATGGCGCTGCTGCTGGCAGGTCTGCCGAAGGAGATTCCAGGTTCGACCGTCAACCGCCTGTGCGGCTCCGGCATGGATGCGCTGACCATAGCCGCTCGCGCCATCAAGGCGGGCGAAGCGGAATTGATGATCGCGGGCGGCGTCGAATCGATGAGCCGCGCGCCCTTCGTCATGCCCAAGGCCGACACGGCGTTCTCGCGCAATGCCGAGATCTACGACACCACCATCGGCTGGCGCTTCGTCAATCCGCTGATGAAGAAGCAGTATGGCGTCGATTCGATGCCGGAAACCGGCGAGAACGTCGCCGAGGATTTTTCGGTGTCACGCGCCGACCAGGACGCCTTTGCCGTACGCAGCCAGGACAAGGCGGTCGCCGCGCAAGCCAATGGAAGGCTGGCAAAGGAAATCACAGAGGTGACGATCCCGCAGCGCAAGGGCGATCCGGTGGTCATCTCGAAGGACGAGCATCCCCGCGCTGGCTCAACGGTCGAGACGCTGGCCAAGCTGCCGACGCCGTTCCGGCAAGGCGGTACGGTAACGGCCGGCAATGCCTCCGGCGTCAATGACGGGGCGGCGGCGCTGATCGTCGCTTCCGAGGCGGCGGTGAAGACATATGGCCTAACGCCGATCGCCCGCATTCTCGGCGGCGCTGCCGCCGGTGTGGCGCCGCGCATCATGGGCATCGGCCCGGCGCCGGCGACGCAAAAACTCTGCGCGCGGCTTGGCCTGACGCCAAAACAGTTCGATGTCATCGAGCTCAACGAAGCCTTTGCCTCGCAAGGCATAGCCGTGCTGCGCCAGCTTGGCATTGCCGAGGATGCGGAACACGTCAACCCGAATGGCGGCGCCATCGCGCTTGGCCATCCCCTGGGCATGTCGGGTGCCCGCATCTCCGGCACGGCGGCGCTGGAGCTGCGCGAACGTGGCGGCCGTTATGGGCTTGCCACGATGTGCATCGGT
This sequence comes from Mesorhizobium sp. M7A.F.Ca.CA.001.10.2.1, assembly GCF_003998575.1. Taxonomy (NCBI): domain Bacteria; kingdom Pseudomonadati; phylum Pseudomonadota; class Alphaproteobacteria; order Hyphomicrobiales; family Phyllobacteriaceae; genus Mesorhizobium; species Mesorhizobium sp. M7A.F.Ca.CA.001.10.2.1. Next base: position 5,497 of record NZ_RZQY01000223.1, read on the forward strand.
GTCGGCCAGGGCATCGCGATCGCGCTGGAACGGGTTTGATCGGCGGCCCTTGCTTGGCCGGCTAAGATCAAGAATCCGGTGCGCGGTTCAAATTTGACCACGTGGACAAAAGTCTGGCGTCGTTCCATACTTCCCCGTCTGACATTTTCACGAACAGCCGGCTCGACACGGCTGTCGAACAGAGGGGAATGCAATGGAAAACCGGAACAATAAATCGCAGATAAAACGCGAAGGGCTTTCGCGACGCAATGTGCTGGAGCTGGGCGCGCTTGGTTTGGCAGCTGCGATGCTGCCGGGCGCCGCTTTCGCGGCGGACAAGAAGCTGAAGGTGGCGGCGATCTTCGCCACGCCGATCGAGGAGCCGTGGGACAACCAGATCCATGTCGCCTTGCAGAGGGCCGAGAAGGAACTCGGCATCGAATACAAATGGTCCGAGAAGGTGCAGACCGCCGATTTCAGCCGCGTCATGCGCGAATATGCGCAAGGCGGCTATGAGCTGGTGCTGGGCGATGCCTTCGCCGCCGAGCGTGAATCGCGCCGCACAGCCAAGCAATTCCCGAAGACCGCCTGGCTGTTCGGCTCCGGCGCCGGCCCGGCGGAACCCAATTTCGGCGTCTTCGACAACTGGATCCACGAGCCGGCCTATCTCTCCGGATTGATCGCCGGCAAGATGTCGAAGTCGGGCACGATCGGCGCCGTCGCGGCGATGGGCATTCCGGAAGTCAACCGGCTGGTCAACGCCTTCTTCGCCGGCGCCAGGGAGGTCAATCCCAACATCAAGAAGAAGGTCGCCTTCATCGGTTCCTTCTTCGATCCGCCCAAGGCCAAGGAAGCGGCGCTCGCGCAGATCGACGCCGGTGTCGACGTCATCTATGCCGAGCGCTTCGGCGTCATCGAAGCGGCGGTGGACAAGAAGATCCTTGCCATCTCCAACATGTCCGACCAGTCGAGCCTCGGCCCCGACACGGTCATCACCGGCCCGGTCTGGGACATGTATCCGACGGTCGAGCAGGCGATCAAACTGGTCAGGGCCGGCGTCTTCACCGCGCAGGACTATGGCGACTTCTCGCGCATGGCCAAGGGCGGCTCGCATCTGGCGCCCTACCACAAGTTCGACAAGACGCTGCCGGCGGACGTCAAGGAGCTGGTCGAGAAGAAGAAGGCCGAGATCCTCGAAGGCAATTTCCGGGTGGATGTGGACGAGAATACGCCGGTTTCGGATTGACGCTCTGGCTTTTGGGGTTGGTGCTAGGCGCCCCCCCTCTGTCCTGCCGGACATCTCCCCCTCAAGGGGGGAGATTGGCGGCTTTGTCGGCGGCACTCCTGCTTCGGCGTAGAAAATTGGCGAAAGCCGAAATGACATCCGATCTCCCCCCTTGAGGGGGAGATGGCCGGCAGGCCAGAGGGGGGTGCAGCGCATCCCTCTCAATCAAAGCTGAACCGCAAAGCCAACTCCGATCAGGAGCATCCTTGCCCTTGCCCGCCCCCCTCATCGAAATGCGCGGCATCACCAAGAGCTTCGGCGCCGTCAAGGCGAACGAGGCCGTCGATCTCAGCGTGGCACCCGGCGAGATCCTGGGGTTGCTGGGCGAGAACGGCGCCGGCAAGACGACGCTGATGAATGTGCTGTTCGGCGCCTATGCGCCCGATGCTGGGGAAATCCTCATCCAGGGCAAGCCGGTGCGGATCACCAGTTCCGCCGATGCGCTGGCCGCCGGCATCGGCATGGTGCACCAGCATTTTCACCTCGCGCCGCGGCTGACTGTGCTGGAAAATCTTTTGATCGGCATTCCCGGCAAGACAGGACGGATCGACCGCGCCGGCGGGCTGGCGCGGCTGGCCGAGATCGGCCGCCAGCATGGGCTGATGCTTGACCCGAACCTGCCGGTCTCGGCGCTGTCGGTCGGCGAGCAGCAGCGGCTCGAAATCGTCAAGGCTCTGTTTCGTGGCGCCAGGCTGCTGATCCTCGACGAGCCGACAGCGGTGCTGGCGCCAAGCGAGGTCGACGGGCTGTTTTCGGCGTTACGTTCTATGGCGGCGCAAGGTCTCGGCATCATCTTCATCTCGCACAAGCTCAATGAGGTGCGGGCGCTGACGCATCGCTGCACGGTGCTGCGGCATGGCCGCGTTGCCGGCCGCGTCGATGACCCGGCCAACACGACATCCTCGGAGATGGCAACACTGATGTGCGGCCATGAGATCGTGCCGCCGGCGCGGGGACCATCGGCGCCGGGTGCTGATGTGCTGACGCTCGACGGTATCTCAACCTCGCATCATTCCGGCACGGCGCTGCGCGACATATCGCTTGCCGTTCGTGCCGGCGAAATCCTCGGCATTGCCGGGGTGTCGGGCAATGGCCAGCGGGCGCTGGCGGAGGTGATCTCCGGCGTGCGGGCGCCCGATGCCGGCCGGATGACGATTGCCGGCCAAAAAGTCTCACGGTTTTCGCCGCGCGAGGTGCAGGCGCTCGGGCTCGGACGTATCCCGGAAGACCGTATGACGACCGGACTGGTGACCAACCTGCCGCTCGCCGATTCGATGGTGTTGCCGCGCATCGGCACCGCGGCGTTCAGCAGCAAAGGCCTGCTCAAGCCGCATGCGATCCGCGCTTTCGCTGAAGAACAAATCAAGGCCTATGACATCAGATGCCCCGGACCGATGACCCGGGCCGGCGCATTGTCCGGCGGCAATCTGCAGAAGGCGTTGTTGGCACGCGAGCTTGCCTTCGATCCGAAGGTGCTTGTTGTCTCGCAGCCGACGCGTGGGCTCGATATCGGTGCCGCCCGCTTCATCCATGAAAAGTTCCTCGACATGCGGACCAAAGGCTGCGGCATCATCGTCATTGGCGAGGATCTCGAAGAGCTGCTGGTGCTCTGCGACCGCATCGCGGTGATGTATGAGGGCCGCATCGTCGGCACGCTCGACAGCGCCGATGCAACGATAGCGCGGCTCGGCTTGATGATGACCGGGGCGGAGGGGAGAGCCTAGATGGACCTTCTGGCGGCGCTGACCCCCACCCCTAACCCCTCCCCACAAGGGGGAGG
>NZ_RZQY01000224.1:0-8515 GCF_003998575.1 Mesorhizobium sp. M7A.F.Ca.CA.001.10.2.1
GTGCTGAACGAACTGTCGCGCAGTGAAATGGAAGCACGCCGCAGGGCGCTCGAGGGCTCGAAGGTTCGCGAGGTCGAGGACCGCCAGCGCGCCGCCGAGGATGCCAAGCGTCGCGCCGAGGACGAAGAGCGCCGCAAGCGCGAACGCGATGAATCCGCACGCCGCCAGGCCGAGGAAGAGGCGCGGTTGCAGACCGAGGCCGAATCCCGCCGTCGGGCTGAGGAAGAGGCGCGTCGCCGCGCGCCATTGGCTGCCGAACTGGCAACAGTCGATGACGAGGAAGTGGCCAAGCCGAAGCGGGTTGGCGCCGGCGCACCGGTGCGCCGTCCGGTCACGCCCGAAGTGGCGCGTCCGGCCAAGCCGACCAAGGCCGAGGAAGACCGCCGCCGCGGCAAGCTGACGCTGAATTCAGCATTGTCCGACGAAGACGCGCGAGCCCGTTCGCTGTCGTCGATGCGTCGCCGCCAGGAAAAATTCAAGCGCGCGATGCACAATGAGCCGCGCGAGAAAGTCATGCGCGAAGTGATCCTGCCAGAGACCATTACGATCCAGGAACTGGCGCAACGCATGTCCGAGCGCGCGGTCGACCTGGTCAAGTTCTTCATGAAGCAGGGCCAGATCCTGAAGCCGGGCGACGTCATCGATGCCGACACGGCCGAGCTGGTTGCTACCGAATTCGGCCACACGGTCCGCCGCGTCGCCGAGTCCGACATCGAGGAAGGCCTGTTCAACATCGCCGACAATGCCGAGGACCTGGTTTCGCGTCCGCCGGTCGTGACGATCATGGGTCACGTCGATCATGGCAAGACCTCGCTGCTCGACGCGATCCGCAACGCCAATGTCGTCTCCGGCGAAGCCGGCGGCATCACCCAGCATATCGGCGCCTACCAGGTCGAGAAGAACGGTCACAAGATCACCTTCATCGACACGCCCGGCCACGCCGCCTTCACGGCGATGCGTGCTCGTGGCGCCCAGGCGACCGACATTGCCATCCTGGTGGTTGCCGCCGACGACAGCGTCATGCCGCAGACGATCGAATCGATCAGCCATGCCAAGGCGGCCGGCGTTCCGATCATCGTGGCGATCAACAAGATCGACAAGCATGATGCCGATCCGCAGAAAGTGCGCTCCGAACTGCTGCGCCACGAGGTTTTCGTCGAATCCATGGGCGGTGAAGTTCTGGACGTCGAAGTGTCGGCGACCAAGGGCACCAATCTCGACAAGCTGCTCGAGGCGATCCTGCTGCAGGCCGAAATTCTCGACCTGAAGGCCAATCCGGATCGTACCGCCGAGGGTGTCGTCATCGAAGCCCAGCTCGACAAGGGCCGTGGCCCCGTCGCGACCGTGCTGGTGCAGACCGGCACGCTGATGCCGGGCGACATCCTTGTTGCCGGCAACGAATGGGGCCGGGTGCGTGCGCTGGTCAACGATCGTGGCGTGCAGATCAAGGAAGCGCCGCCGGCGATGCCGGTGGAAGTGCTTGGCTTGCAGGGCACACCGCAGGCCGGCGATCGCTTCGCCGTGGTCAACAACGAGGCCCGTGCCCGCGAGATCACCGAATACCGCCAGCGGCTGGCGCGCGAGAAGGCGGTTGCCAAGCATGCCGGCCAGCGCGGTTCGCTTGAGCAGATGATGTCGCAATTGCAGACAAGCGGGCTGAAGGAATTCCCGCTGGTCATCAAGGGCGACGTGCAGGGCTCGATCGAGGCGATCAACGCCGCACTCGACAAACTCGGCACCGACGAAGTGCGTGCGCGCATCGTCCATGCCGGCGCCGGCGCCATCACCGAAAGCGACGTGTCGCTGGCGGAGACTTCGGGTGCCGCGATCATCGGCTTCAACGTCCGCGCCAACGTCCAGGCGCGTGCCGCCGCAGCGGCGGCTGGCATCGAGATCCGCTACTACTCGATCATCTACAACCTCGTGGATGACGTGAAGGCGGCTCTGTCGGGCCTGCTGTCGCCGGAGCGTCGCGAGACCTTCATCGGCAACGCGCAGATCCTCGAGATCTTCGACATCACCAAGGTCGGCAAGATCGCCGGCTGCCGTGTCACCGAAGGCAAGGTCGAGCGTGGCGCGGGTGTGCGCCTGATCCGTGACAACGTCGTCATCCACGAAGGGACGCTGAAGACCCTGAAGCGCTTCAAGGACGAAGTTTCGGAAGTCCCCGGCGGCCAGGAGTGCGGCATGGCCTTCCAGAATTACGAAGACATGCGCGTCGGCGACGTCATCGAGTGCTTCCGCGTCGAGATGGTGACCCGGACACTCTGAGTTCGAGTGACTTGTCCATACCGGGCGGTGGCCGAAAGGCCGCCGCCCGAGGTCTATTGAGAACGACCCATATGAGACATGCGGCACGGTCCCATCCCGCGCCTCACGCTTCAGGATAGAGAAAAATGCCCCGTCCAACCACATCCAGCCCATCCCAGCGCATGCTGCGCGTCGCCGAACAGGTGCGCCATGCGCTGTCCGAAACCCTGCAGCGCGGCGAGATCATCGATCCGCTGATCGAGAACACCGTGGTGTCGGTCTCGGAAGTGCGCATGTCGCCCGATTTGAAGGTCGCTACCGCTTTCGTTTCGCCACTCGGCGCCAAGGATACCGATGCGGTGGTCGAGGCGCTGAACAAGCATGCGAAATTCATCCGTGGCCGTGTCTCCGGCGCGCTGCGGCAGATGAAATTCATGCCGGAGTTTCGCTTCAAGCTCGACACCTCCTTCGACAATTTCGCCAGGATCAACGACCTCTTGAAATCGCCGGAAGTGGCGCGCGATCTGGGTCCTGAGGACCAGCAAAACGCGGACCAGGACAAAGACGACAACAAGGACACCGAATAGTGGCGCGCCGCGGCAAGAAGAAGGGCCGGCCGATCTCGGGCTGGCTGATCCTGGACAAGCCGGTCGGCATGGGCTCGACCGAAGCCGTCTCCAAGATCAAATGGCTGTTCCAGGCGGAAAAAGCCGGCCATGCCGGCACGCTCGATCCGCTGGCGTCCGGCATGCTGCCGATCGCGCTTGGCGAGGCCACCAAGACCGTTCCCTACGTGCAGGACGGCGCCAAGATCTATCGCTTCACCGTCGCATGGGGGCAGGAGCGCTCCACCGATGACCTCGAAGGTCCGGTGTCGAAGGAGTCCGATCTGCGTCCGTCGGAAGCCGAGGTGCTCGCCCTGCTGCCGAAATACACCGGCGTCATCATGCAGACGCCGCCGCAATTCTCGGCCATCAAGATCGCCGGCGAGCGCGCCTATGATCTGGCCCGCGACGGTGCGACGGTCGACATACCCGCGCGAGAGATCGAGATCGGCCGTCTGGACGTTGTCGAGCATGGCGCCGACCATACTGTTTTCGAGGTCGAGTGCGGCAAGGGCACCTATGTGCGTTCGCTGGCCCGCGACATGGGCCGCGACATGGGCTGTTTCGGCCATATCAGCGAATTGCGCCGGGTCGAGGTCGAACCGTTCACCTCGGAGGACTTCGTTACCATCGCCGAGTTGGAAGCTGCCCGTTTCGGCGTGGTGGAGGGAAACGCGGACGCGACTGATATCGCCGACGCTACGGTAGCCGCCGACACGGCAGAGGCTGCCGACAAGGTGGAAGTGCCAATCGACTTCGATGCCATCGATGCGCTCCTGGTCGACACATCGGCTGCCCTCGATTGCCTGCCGCAGATCGCCATCAGCGACGATGCGGCGACCAAGATCCGCCTTGGCAACCCAGTCATCATCCGCGGCCGCGATGCACCGGTGGAAGCCGAGGAAGCCTGCGCCACGGCGCGCGGCAAGCTGGTCGCCATCGGTGCCATCGAGCAAGGCATGTTCAAGCCCAAGCGGGTCTTTGCCGGGTGACGGCTCTCGTCTAACTTCAGTTCGACTCTACGTTCGAGGGGCACATGGCAAAGGCCGAAGCGGTGAACAAACGGGCGCCGGTGAAAACGCGCCGGCCGCCGGTCGGTGCGTCGCCTGGCACGCTGATCGCCGACCCCTCGGCGCGTCGCAGCGAACTCAGGCTGACGCTGATCTCGCCCGAAAAATTCAAGACCATCGAAAATGCCAGCATCGACGACCTCAACACCCATTGCGACAAATGGCCGGTCCTCTGGCTCGACTGCACCGGCCTCGCCAACATCCCGCTGATCGAGGAGATCGGCCGCATTTTCAGCCTGCATCCGCTGGCGCTGGAGGACGTCGTCAACACCGGCCAGCGGCCGAAGGTCGACTTCTTCGAGGACCATGCCTTCGTCGTCGTCAGGATGATCGACGACGTCACCTCGCATCGCTATGAGCAGATCGCCGTCTTCTTCGGCAGCAACTTCGTCGTTACCTTCCAGGAGCGGGAAGGCGATCCGTTCGATCCGGTGCGCAAGCGCATCGAAAGTTCGGCGCCCAACCGGCTGCGCGCCCGCGGCGCCGATTACCTCGCCTATGCGCTGATCGATGCCATCGTCGACAGCTATTTTCCGCCGATCGAGGCCGCCGGCGACACGGTCGACAGCATCGAGGACGAGATGCTGCATTCGCCGCACAAGCATCAGATGCGGCAACTGCATGAATTGCGGCGCGACGCCAACGTGCTGAAAGGCGTGCTTTGGCCAATGCGCGATGCGCTGGCGACGCTGATCCGCAACGATGTGCCCTATGTGAAGGCCGAGACCAAGATCTTCCTCAACGACACGCTCGACCATGCGCTGCGGCTGATCGAACTGGTCGAAACCCAGCGCGACATGCTGACCGGCCTGATCGAAATGCACCTGTCGCTGAGCCAGGCGCGCACCAACGACGTCATCAGCTATCTCACCATCGTATCGGTCATCTTCATGCCGCTCACCTTCCTGGTCGGCATCTGGGGCATGAATTTCGACCCGGAGTCTTCGCCCTGGAACATGCCGGAACTGAAGGCCTATTATGGCTATCCCTTGTCGCTGCTGTTCATGGCGCTTGTCGCGTTCGGGCTGATCGCCTTCTTCAAATGGAAGAAATGGCTTTGACAAGGATAAACCTGCCATTTTGGGCCTGAAAAGCCGGCTGGTGAATTGGGCTGGTGTTTTCCGGGGAATTGCACTATATGCGCCGCAGCATAGCGCTGTGACGCTTTGCTTGCACCGGCCCCTGCTGGACGACATCCCGGCTGAGGGCGACCCGTTTCCTCAAACAGATAAGGAAAAACACGATGTCGATTACTGCCGAGCGCAAACAGGAATTGATGGGTGAATTCGCAACCGCCAAGGGCGATACCGGGTCTCCGGAAGTCCAGGTGGCCATCCTTTCCGAGCGCATCAAGAACCTGACCGACCATTTCAAGGACCACAAGAAGGATAACCATTCCCGCCGTGGTCTGCTTGCTCTCGTCTCCCAGCGCCGCAGCCTGCTTGATTATCTCAAGCGCAAGGACGACGCGCGCTACCAGACGCTGATCGAGAAGCTCGGTCTGCGTCGTTGACGAATTGACCGGCGGGCTTTCGAAGGAGAGCCCGCCGGTCGCGCATTCTGCCAGTCGTATCGACTGGCCAGACCCGGTTTCGATCGTGCAGAGGGCACTCGAAACCGCCCATGGACGGTCATGGGGCAGGATTGCAGGACGCTCGCGCGCGCTCGCCGCGCCGAAATTACCCGAGCTTCCCGTTGTCTTGCCCGTGGCTGCCCGAGAAAGGAAGCCAGGGAAAGGGCATCCGCGCACCGTGAAACGGCGCGGCCCTTTCCTCATATTAAGGACAAGACATGTTCAATCACCACAAAGTGGAAATCGAATGGGGCGGCCGTCCGCTCATCCTCGAAACCGGCAAGATCGCACGCCAGGCTGACGGCGCGGTGCTCGCCACCTACGGCGAGACCAAGGTTCTCGCCACCGTTGTTTCGATGAAGGAGCCGAAGCCCGGCCTCGATTTCTTCCCGCTGACCGTCAACTACCAGGAAAAGACTTACGCCGCCGGCAAGATCCCGGGTGGCTATTTCAAGCGTGAAGGCCGTCCGAGCGAGAAGGAAACGCTGGTTTCCCGCCTCATCGACCGCCCGATCCGCCCGCTCTTCGCCTCCGGCTACAAGAACGACACGCAGATCGTCGTCACCGTCGTCCAACATGACCTCGAGAACGATCCCGACATCCTGTCGATCGTGGCCACCTCGGCTGCCCTGACGCTCTCGGGCGTGCCCTTCATGGGCCCGATCGGCGGCGCCCGCGTTGGCTATATCAACGGCGAATACGTGCTCAACCCGCATGTCGACGAGATGCAGGAATCGAAGCTCGACCTGATCGTCGCCGGCACCACCGACGCCGTGCTGATGGTTGAGTCCGAGGCCAAGGAATTGGGCGAAGAGCTGATGCTCGGCGCCGTCATGTTCGGCCACAAGGGTTTCCAGCCGGTCATCGACGCCATCATCAAGCTGGCCGAAGTCGCCGCCAAGGAGCCGCGCGACTTCACCGCGCCGGACTATTCCGCGCTTGAAGCCGAGATGCTGAAGATCGTCGGCGACGAACTCAGCAATGCCTACAAGAACGTCGACAAGCAGAAGCGCTACGCCGCCGTCGACGCCGTCAAGGCGAAGGTCAAGGCAGCGTTCGCCCCGGTCGAAGGCGAAGATGCCAAGTACACCTCCGAGCAGATCGGTTCGGTTTTCAAGGAACTCCAGGCCAAGGTCGTGCGCTGGAACATTCTCGACACCGGCTCGCGCATCGATGGCCGTGACCTGAAGACAGTCCGCAAGATCGTCTCTGAAGTCGGCGTCCTGCCACGCACCCACGGTTCGGCGCTGTTCACCCGCGGCGAGACCCAGGCGCTGGTCGTTGCAACGCTCGGCACCGGCGAGGACGAGCAGTATGTCGATTCCCTGACCGGCATGTACAAGGAGAAGTTCCTCCTTCACTACAACTTCCCTCCCTACTCGGTCGGCGAGACCGGCCGCATGGGTTCGCCGGGTCGCCGCGAAATCGGCCACGGCAAGCTTGCCTGGCGCGCCATTCGCCCGATGCTGCCGAGTGCCGACCAGTTCCCCTACACGCTGCGCGTCGTCTCGGAGATCACCGAGTCCAACGGTTCGTCGTCGATGGCCACCGTCTGCGGCACCTCTCTGGCGCTGATGGATGCCGGCGTGCCGCTGGCCAAGCCCGTCGCCGGTATTGCCATGGGCCTGATCAAGGAGGGCGAGCGTTTCGCCGTTCTGTCCGACATCCTTGGTGATGAGGATCACCTCGGCGATATGGACTTCAAGGTCGCCGGCACCGCCAACGGCATCACCTCGTTGCAGATGGATATCAAGATCGAAGGCATCACCGAGGAGATCATGAAGATCGCGCTGGACCAGGCCAAGGATGGCCGCCAGCACATCCTCGGCGAGATGGCGCATGCTCTGACCGGCGCGCGTTCGGAACTCGGTGAGTTCGCACCGCGCATCGAAGTGATGCACATCCCGACCGACAAGATCCGTGACGTGATCGGCTCGGGCGGCAAGGTGATCCGCGAGATCGTCGAAAAGACCGGCGCCAAGATCAACATCGAGGACGACGGCACGGTCAAGATCGCTTCGTCCAACGCCAAGGAGATCGAGGCGGCGAAGAAGTGGATCCACACCATCGTCGCCGAGCCGGAAGTCGGCGAGATCTACGAAGGTACGGTCGTCAAGACCGCGGATTTCGGCGCTTTCGTCAACTTCTTCGGTCCGCGTGACGGCCTCGTCCACATCTCGCAGCTTGCCAACGACCGGGTCGCCAAGACCTCGGACGTGGTCAAGGAAGGCGACAAGGTCTGGGTCAAGCTGATGGGCTTCGACGAGCGCGGCAAGGTCCGCCTGTCGATGAAGGTCGTTGACCAGGCCACCGGCAAGGAACTCGCCCGCGACAAGAAGAGCGAAGGCGAAGAAAACGCCGCCTGAACGTCTTGAGTTCATGAATTGAAGCGGGCGCGGCTTATGTCGCGCCCGTTTTCATTTCAGCCCCGGTTTTCACTTTCAAATAGCCCAGACAAGTCGAGATCGAACGATGTCCGCCGAGCCGTTGAAGACGCTTTTCCATCCCTTCGAGGCCGAGGCTGTTGCTTTGCCGGGAAAGGGCGAGCGCGTGCTGTTTCTCGGCGCTGAGCCGGGTTTTCGCCTGCCTGAAGGCTTCGAGGCGACGCTTCACCTCGTGCAGGGCTTCCGGCCGCATTTTAGCGCGCTGCAGGCGTCTGGCTGCGCCGTCACCGCGCAAGTGGAAGGCGATGGCTTCGATATGGCACTTGTGCTTGCCGGCCGGCATCGGGGTCTGAACGAAGTGCGCCTCGCGGAGGCGCTTGAGCGTGTGGCGCCGGGCGGCTTGGTCGTCGTTGGCGGCGGCAAGGACGATGGCATTGCCAGCCTGCGCAAGCGGGTCGGCGAACTTGTCCCCCTCGAGGGCCATCTGCCGAAATATCACGGCATCGCCTTCTGGTTACGCCGTCCCGCCGACCTCGCCGCCGCGGAGGAACTGCGCGCCGCCAATCCCGCTCTGCTGGTTGAAAACCGGTTCCGCACCGCGCCCGGCATGTTTTCCTTCGACCGGATCGATAC
>NZ_RZQY01000225.1:0-8455 GCF_003998575.1 Mesorhizobium sp. M7A.F.Ca.CA.001.10.2.1
GCCCCTACATCACCTCGCCGCACAAATCCGGCGACATCTTCAGCCATTCCTACAATGGCGGCGGTGGTTACGGCGACGTACTGGAGCGCGATCCGATCAAGACCGCCTGGGATGTCGAGAACGGCTTTCTCACCCGGCAAGCGGCGGACCAGGTTTTCGGCATTGTGCTGAAGGACGATGAAGACGGCTATCCCATCGCCGATATCGACGCCACGGTCGAGCGCCGCGCCGCCATGCGCAAAGAGCGTCTGGCCAAGGCGGTCCCTGTGGTGGATTGGATCGCCAAGGAGCGTGGTCGTGTCGAAAGGGCCGATTTCGCCCCCGAGGTGAAGAAAATGTACGCCAGCGCGATCAAGCTGTCGCCGCGCTTCACCAGCGAATTCAGCGAGTTCTGGAACGTCGATGCCAGATCGATCTTCATGCCGGGAGCAAAGCCATGACCTCGTATAGCAAGGAAGTCCTGGGCGATCTGGTCGCAGGCAAGCTGCCCTGGCCACAGACAAGGCGGATCATGAGTGCCTACAAGGACGATGACCGTTTCTTCAAGATGGTTGCCGTCTATCAGGATCGTGTCGCCTGGAAAGATCCGATCCTGCTGCCGGTCTCGGACCATCTGTTCATCTGCCAGAGCGGCGATGAGCGCATTACCCGCTGCGAATGCGGCCACTCCTTCGGCGACTATCGCAAGAACTGGAAGCTGAAGGCTGCGATCAACGTCCGCAACACCGAGGGGGCTTTGCGCGAAATCTATCCCAACAGCGATCTCCCCGATCCCGAATGGATGGAGATCCGCGAATTCATCTGTCCGCAATGCGGCACGCTGCACGAAGTGGAAGCGGCGGCACCTGGCTATCCCATCGTCCACGATTTCGAGCCCGACCTCGAAGGCTTCTATCGCGAATGGCTAGGCAAACCGCTCCAGCAAACATGAAACGCTGGCGATGGAGGCTGCGCCGGTGTGATTGCCAAATACGGTCAGGCCTGATTGCCTGCCCGGAACGAAGTGGAGACCGTGCGCCATGAACAACCTTTCCGGCCGTAGCGCCATCGTTACCGGTGGGTTCTCGGGCATGGGCTTTGCCATTGCCACGGCTTTGGCTGAAGCCGGCGCCAATGTCGCCGTCGGCTCCTACATCGCGCCGGCCAGCGCCGACAAGTCCGATGCCGCCTATTATCCCGGCGCGGACGAGATCGAGCGCGTGCGTGCGGCCCTTACCGTCCACGGAACGAGGGTTCACGCCGCACACCTTGACGTTCGCGACAGCGACGTCGCCAATCGGTTCGCAGCTGACGCCGAGGCGGCCATCGGCCCCGCCGATATCCTGGTCAATGCCGCTGGGACGACCGCGGAGCAGCCGGTCTGCGGCCATTCCGACGCGCTATGGGACAAGATCGTCGATACCAACCTGACGGGCGCCTTCCGCGTCACGCGTGCGGTACTGCCGGGCATGATCGAACGCGGCTGGGGCCGCATCGTCAACATCGGCTCAACCGCCGCCTCGGTCGGCTGGAAGGACAACCCAGCCTACTGCGCGTCCAAGGCCGGCCTTCTCGGCCTCACGCGCTGCGTGGCGCTGGAGGGGGCAGCGCATGGCGTCACCTGCGTCATGATCAGCCCGACCTGGGTCGAGACCGAACTGATGCGCCGCAATGTGGCGCAGGTCGTCGAGCGCGAAGGCAAGGGGCGCACCGCTGAGGAAGCGATGGCCGAGATCGCCAAAGGCAACCCGCAGCAGCGCATGCTGCAGCCGCAGGAGATTGCCGCACTGGCGGTCTTCCTGTGCTCGGATCTGGCCAAGGGCATTACCATGGAGAACATCCAGATCACCGGCGGAGCGCTTTGGTAGCGGCTGATCTCTCCGCAGATGCCTCGCTGTAAGACAAGGTGACCGGATTTGCCATTGAGCGCCGGGCGCAATAGGTTATATTGCACTGCACAATGGAGACGCCGTTTATTGCACGCCCATATTTGCGAAGATTCCGGCCGGCTCATGGCTTGCCGGCCCTAGGTCGTGTCGGCGGAACCCTGAGATGAAGATTCCAAAGTCACTGCTGATCGATCCCGAGAAGAACTCGGTCTATGGCGCCTTTGCCGTAGCCGTTTCGATCTGGGCGTTTTCCTATTCGGTCATCTTCGGCCAGATCTTGATCCTGGCCTATTATGCGGTCTGGCTTCCGCTCATCCTGGTCGACTACCGGCGGTTTCTGCGGCATCTGTCCAGCGCCTGGCTGCCGCTGCTGTTTGCGGCCTATATCTGCTTCTCGGTTTTCTGGTCGCAGGCCCCCGGCGTCACCGCAAGGACGTCGGTCCAGTATTTTTCCCATATCGCCTGCGCCTACGTAGCTGCGCGCACCGTCAGCGTGCGCACGCTGACCATAGGGGCGCTGATCGGAATATTCGTCGTCCTCATCTATTCGCTGAAGGTCGGGAACTATTCCGAGGATGTCCTCGACGGCACCGTGAACTTCGTCGGCGCCTTCGCCTCCAAGAATCAGATCGGCTTTGTCGGCTCGCTCGGCATCTATTTCTGCGTTGTCTTCCTTGCCTTCTACAGGCGCGGCCGGCTCAGCTTCATCCTGGCGGTGCCCGTCGTGCTGCTGTCGGCCTATGTCCTGGTCGCTTCGCATTCCGCCACCTCGATGGCGTCGATACCCGCGGTGCTGGCGCTGGTGGCGCTTCTTGCGATGAGCAAACTTCTGTCACGCCGCTATCGCCGGGTCATCTTCCTGATCGGCGCCGGCCTGCTGGTCGTGACGGCCTTCGTCGCCTTGAATCTCGGGCTGATGGACTTCGTCCTCGGCCTCTTCGGCAAGGATTCGACGCTCACCGGGCGAACCTATCTGTGGGAGCAAGGCTGGAACACGGTCCAGAAATCGCCGATTCTCGGCGTCGGCTATGCCGCCTATTGGGTGCAGGGCTTCGCTGAAGCCGAGCGGCTGTGGAACGAATTCTACATCACCACCCGCACCGGCTTCCACTTCCACAACACCTATATCGAGGCCCTCGTCGAACTCGGCTTCGTCGGAGCGACGCTGGTGTCGCTGATCATGCTGCGCACGCTCTACGGCCACGTCTCGGCGGTTATCTTCAAGGCATGGCAGGCGGACTCGGTGATCCTTTTCGGCGTGATGGTCCTGCTGCTGATCCGCTCCTTCGTCGAGGTCGAGATACTCAACCCCTACATCATGGGTTCTTTCCTGATGTATTTCAGCTTCTTCAAGCTGGCGCGGCTGCCCGTTACCCGCAGGCGGCGGTCACCGGCTCTGGAGCCGGCTGACGCGGCCGGGGGCGAGACTGACTGGCCTCGGTATGCCGGCCATCCGGCGGGCGCCGGTCCCTCATAAATTATCATCTCGCGGGCTGAAGGGAGCGGCCTTCCTTTTTGAGCAAGCATGTGCTCGGACGGGAAGCCTCGATCCCGAGACCGCTATTATGGTTTCCGTAGGGAGATGTTCAAACAACTGAGCCAGAGCCTCATCCCGATTGTCGGGTGAGGCTCTGGCTCGAAACACTGGATCGTGTTGGAAGTCGGTCTATTGGCTGGCCAGCGGCGCCAGCTTGATCTTGATCACATCGCCGGGCAGCACCGGGGTTTCTTCCTTGGCGGCTATTTCGGTGGTCTTGCCGTCGACATTGCGCACCAGTGAATAGAGCAGGGTCGGCTGCTGATCATTTGTCATAGCGGCCGCCATCGCGGGATCGCTGGCCTGGGCTATCAGGCCTTTCTGCATGTTCACCTTCAACGCGGCCTCGTTCAGGTCGGCCTCGGTCTGCTGCCGGTCAGTGGCGAGACTTGAACTCAAGGTGTTCTGGGCATCGATAGCATCCTGCTTCGCCTTGCTGATCGCCTGCTTGGCGGTGAGGATGGCGGTTTCGTAGTCCAGGATCTTGCCCTGCAGGTCGGCCACGGACTGGCGCGAATCCAGCAGTCGGGCATTGGCGATCAGGCCTTTTTGCGCCAGCGGACCGATGCTGGCGAGTTGCTGCTGCGCCAAGTCGACCTGCTGCTGCTGATTGACGATCTTCTTCTGCAGCGACTCGATTTCAGATTCCAAAACCCCCTTCAGGTCGTCGAGCGCCTCGAGTTTCAGCTTCAGCGCCTTTTGGTCGGCCGTCAGAATCGTCATCTCGTCCGCCACGATGGCTGGCAGTCTCGGATCGCCCTCGACCTCCTTCGGCACGTCGAAACTCGCCTTGCCGGCCATATCCGCATCGATGCGGGCGCGCCTGACGATCAGTCGAATGCGCTGGTCGTCGGAGATGTCGAACATGCCCTTGGCGGTGACCAGGTCCTTGCCGAGCTGGGGGCCGTAGTCGGCGTTGCGCCTGATGCCGCCGGCGACGCTGATTGCCTTCAACACCGTCAGGTCCGGGACATAGGGAAATTGGCCTGGGTTCTGGACTTCGCCCGAAATGTAGAATGGCCGGAACTGCGCCATCTCGACCGAGGCTTCCGGTCGGTCCGACAAAGCGAGCTTTTTCTGCAGCGCCTCGCCGATCGCCGCCGCGATTTCGGACGTGGTCTTGCCGGATGCCGGCAACTCGCCGGCGAACGGCACCGACAGCGTACCGGATGGACCGACCGTGTACTCGCCATTCACCGCCGACCAATCACGAAATGTGCCTTCGACTGTCTGCCATTCGGCGACGCGGATGGTAAGCTTGTCTTGCGAGCCGAGGCGATAGTCGCCGGCGGCGGCGATGTGCGGGACGACGAGCGCCAAGGCAAGGCATGTGGCCAGCAAACGCGCCCGCCGCAGCCGGCCGGAATCCGGGCCGCTGCGAAAGGCTTCGAACAAATCTGTTTTCAACTCAACGTTCCGATCCGCTATAGCCCCATCGCCCGATGAGCTTGCGTCGAATGGCCGATGCCAATGTCTGGCATTGGCCACCGGCCGGTCAGTAAGAACCACGCGACATCCAGACGGCCGGGACGGTCTTGATGATGATGCGAACGTCCTCGAACAGCGACCAGTTCTCGACATAGTGGCGATCGAAGGCGACGCGGCTGTCATAGGACACATCGTTGCGGCCGCTGACTTGCCACAGGCCAGTCAGGCCCGGGCGGGATTTCAGGTAATAGACGGCGGACGTGCCATAGATCTCCAGCTCGTCGCGCACGACCGGACGAGGGCCGACAAGGCTCATGTCGCCCTGCAGGATGTTGATGATCTGCGGCAGCTCGTCGAGGCTGAGTTTCCTCAGCACAGCTCCGACACGGGTAACGCGCGGATCGTTCTTCAGCTTGCGGGTGGCGATCCATTCCGCGTTGGCATCCGGGTTGGTGGCGAGATAGGTTGCCAATACCCTGTCGCCGTCCGGAACCATGGTGCGGAACTTCAGGCAAGGAAAAATCCGCCCGCCGCGTCCAATTCGCCTGTGACCGTAGAAAATCGAGCCGCCGTCGGAAAACTTGACCAGCAGCGCTATCATGACAAACAGCGGGCTGAGTGCGATCAGTCCAATCAGTGAACCGGCGATATCGAAGCTGCGTTTGAGCAAGCCGCCGATCGGTGGCGGAAAATCGATGTCAGCCTGCGAAAAGCTCGCCGTGGCCGACTTGGCAACGTCCCTCATGCCGTAAACTCCATGCGTTGAACGAATGGTTCAGCGCACGATACCAAAAAAATGTTGCAGCGCAACACACAATTTACCACCCCATTGAAATAGTCACGTCATGAATTGACTAAATAATAAGCTTGTCATGCACAAATTTCGGCGTATTTAGCACATTTGTGACAATAAATGGGCACGGCCGAAAAAATAGAGGCCTTTGTGGGGCGGTTTTTAGGCGGACCTACCTATTTGCCAAGGCAAGCTGCAAATTAGTGCTTTATCATGCCCTGATGCTTGGTGAAAACCGTATAAAATACTACTTAATATTGTCTATCTTACTGAAAAATGCCGAGGAGAGGAGATCGGCTTAGCTCCCGTTGCGTGCATTGCAGCATGGCAGAGTCGATCGCAAAAGCTCGATCAAAAATATCCGAAGTTGCCCTTGCCGCCTATTGCTCGCCTTAATAGAATTGCAAATTATACCTGTCACGGTGGCGACAGGTGGAAAAGGCCGGAAGCAACCGGTCGAGAGTGGGCGACCTTAACAAGCCCACATGACAAGGGACGGCGCTCGGGTGGGGCAATCGTGATAATACCCGAGCCGGTTTATGGGCTGTTGGGTATGGCACTTCCAAAATTCATCCTCGGGATGATTTTCGCTCTGGCGATCGTCGTCGGCTGGTCCTGGCTGGGCGGAGCGTCGATAGGCACGATATTGGTGCGCGTCATCATCTGCGCCGTGATCATTCAGGCCGGCTATTTCGTGCTCATCTACACCATGATCGCCAGGAGCGCGCCGACGCCTGCCGACATAGCCCGTGACGCCGAGCGCAAACTGAACGCACCAGAGGTCGCCGAAAGCGAGAAGCTGGGCGGTGCCAGGCGCGGCCTGCATTGATGCAGATTGCTCAAACCTGCCCCCGGTTTGTAGGCATGCTTCGAAACAAGAGACTAGGCGCCGCGTGAATCGGTTTCGGCGCGTCTTGGTCGCCGGCTCACGCGACATCGGCGGGTTCGCCCTCTGACTGTTCCCCCGACAGCATCCTCGACAACCGGCTGCCGGTTTTTTCCTTCAGCCGCTGATATTGGCCGACCTCGACGATACGGCCGTTTTCCATCGCCACCACCCAGTCGGCGAAGGCAATCATCGACGGCCGGTGCGCGATGGTCAGGATCGTCATCGTGCCGCGCAATCCGTCGATCGACCTGGCGATCAGCGACTGGTTCTGCCAGTCGAGCGCGCTGGTCGCCTCGTCCAGGATGAGCAGTGACGGCTTGCGCAGCAGCGCGCGCGCGAGCGCGATGCGCTGGCGTTCGCCGCCCGAGAGCCGCACGCCGCGATCGCCGACCACCGTCTCGAGCCTGAGGTCGAGCCGTTCGACAAACTCGCCGGCGTGCGCCTGATGCAGCGCGGCCCACAGGTCGCCATCGCTGGCCCGTGGCGCGGCAAGGCGCAGGTTCGCCGCGATCGTGTCGTGCAGGAGGAACACGTCCTGCGGCACATAGGCCACCTGGTCGCGCCAGCGACGGCGATTGCTGGCATCAATCTCGACGCCGTCGACAAGCATCATGCCGGTGGTGGGCTCCAGCAGGCCAAGCAGCATATCGGCGATCGTGCTCTTGCCCGATCCGGACGGGCCGATCAGGGCGGTGACCTTGCCGGCCGGCAGGCCGAAGGTGATGCCGCTCACCACCACCTTGTCGCCAGCATCTCCATAGGCGAAGGAGACACCGCGAATATTCAATCCCGTATTGAGGGAGAGTGTCCCGGCGTCGGCGAACTCGGTATGGCCTGGTTCGCGTTCGGCATCGAAACGTGCCTGCAGGCTGCGCATTGCCGTAAAGGCGGGCAGGTTGATCAGCACTTGCTGGGCTTGCGTCTGCATGTCCATGAAGCGCGGCGCGATGCGCATGAAGACCAGGAGCAGGACGACGATCTCGGCCAGCGACAGGTTGAAGCGAACCAAAGCCACATAGATGAACAGGCTCAGGCCCACCACGCTCGCCACTTGGAATACCGCGGTGCCGATGGTGCTGTTGCGCACATAGTCGATGTTGTCGGCCTTCATCTTCTCAAGCGTCGACCGCAGCTGCGCGAAATAGCTGTCCTCGACGTTCAGGCTCTTGGCCACCTTGATGCCGCCGAGAAATTCCGAGACCGTCCGGTACTGATCCTGTCGATTGGCGGTCAGCACACGGCCGAAGGCAGTGGCCCGTGTCCGGAAGGGCTGCAGCGCCACGAACATCAGCATGCCGATGACGACGGCAAACAGCGTCATGACCGGCGAGATGAACATGGAAACCAGGAGATAGCCAGCCAGAAGAACGGCGATCTGCACCAGCATCAGCAGTGAGAACGCCGCGCCCTGGACGCGGTCGATGTCGCCGGTCAGGGCATGATCGAGGTCGGAACTGCGCATGCGGGTAAAAACGCCCCAGCGCGCCTTGCCGATGCTTTCGAACAGGTTCATGCGAACGCGGTTGACGAAATCGAACAGCAATTTGGCCATGTAGACCGACTTGAAGCGATTGAACGCCGCCTGCGCTGCAACAAGCCCGACCAGCATGCAAAGCACGGTCGTCAGTTGCAGCGTGCCGTCAGGCACCAGCCAGCGCACGAAATCATTGTTGGGCAGCCGAACAGCGAAATCCTGGTCGGCGCGTCCGACCAGATGCAGCAGCGGGATGAGCAGCAGGATGGAGATGCCCTCGGTCAGGCTGCCGAGGATGAGGAAGAAAAGCGCCGTCCATGTTCGCCGGCCGCCGATCCGGGCAATGGCGGCGCCGAATGCGGCAATTTCTCGAAACAGCGACAGGCGAAGGGTTGGGGGCTTCGACATGGTTGCGCTTACGACCGCCGGCTGCCAGCCGACAGATCCTTTTCGATCAGTTCCACGG
>NZ_RZQY01000226.1:0-8446 GCF_003998575.1 Mesorhizobium sp. M7A.F.Ca.CA.001.10.2.1
CCACAAGGGGGAGGGTGGGCGCCTCTACTGCCGCTTGTATTCCCGCACCGGCGACTTGGTGTCGTCGGTGTAGGTGACCTGCACCGACATCGATTTCACGCTGTCGGCGACCTTGAATAGGGCTGGTAGTCGTAGGGGATGGCGTAAGGGTCCTTCTTGTCGCAGGGCGGCATCTTGATCTCCTTGTCGAGCGCCGCGCCGTTCAGGCTGTAATGCACCTGCTTGATGGCGCAGCGGTAGGACAGCATCTGGGTGAAGTAGACCAGCCCATGATTGCCGCTGGCATCGAAAGCGATCCACGAGGTCCAGAACTGGTCGAGGATCTGCTTGTTGCCTTGCTGGAGCGCGGTCTCCGGGTCGAAGCGGATGTCGAACGGGCCGGTCTCGCGGCCCCTGATGTCGAGATATTTGATGGCGATGATCCCCGCCACGGTGCTGTCGGGCATCTCGAAGCTCGGATTGGCCATCGGCTTGCCGGTCGTCTGGTCGTTCATGGCCAGGAAACCGGTGTCGGTGAACGGGCCGCTGTCGCCCATGCGCCAGGAGATGGCGGTCGCCGGCTCCGGCAGCGAGATGGTCATCGACCAGCCCTGGTTGGAGCGCATCGGCGTCAGCGAAGGCACGAAGCGGGCGGGATCGAGCACGTCGCCGAGTGCCGCCAGCCGGTTGCGGCTGCGGTCCAGCCAGTCGGCCAACTGCGTCTGGTCGACGACATATTTGAGCAGCCCGCCATCCTTTTCGTAGGACACGAACCTGGTCAGCGCCTTGGCCTCGTTGCGCTTGTCGGCCAGCGTCTGGGCGCCGAGCCGGTCTTCGGAAAACTCCTGCGCCAGCAGGAAATAGGCCGGCGCGAAATCTGGATTGGCTGATATGAAGGCGTTGAGCTTGTCGAGCCGCTGGGCGTCGTCGAACTGCTGGATATGCACAAGCTTGATCGACAGCGCCTTGCCCTTGTCGGCAAGCGCGCCGAACACTTCGCGCGCGCCGGCCTTACCGTCCTGCACCCGAAGCAGCGTGGCAAAGCGCGTGTAGGGGTCGATGGCGTCGACATCGAAACCGGCGAAGGCGAGGTAGGAGCGCCGCGCGTTGAGCATGTCGCCGGACAGCTCGTAGACGCGGGCATTGTGGTAGAATTCGTCCGGCCGCTTCGGCTCGGCAATCGCCCCGCCTTGCGCGGCCAAGGCGGCAAAGCCCTTGGCGATGGTGTCGATCGAGGCGGCGATCTGCTGCGTCGTTTCTTGCAGCTTCTCGGTCTGGGCCTGCTGCTGCGCCTGGCCGGCGGCCAGCGTCTCGGTCTGCTTCTTCACCTCGTCGGTGGTCTTCTGCACCTCCGCCGTCTGCTGCGTCTGCTGCTGCTGGGCGTTAGCGATCTCGTCGGCCTTCTTCGCCACCGTGTCGGTCGTCTGCTTGACCGCCTCGACCGTATTTTGCATCTGCGTGACGGTCTGCTCGATCCTGGCCACTTTTTCGGACACGATGCCCATCGACTGCTGCAGCCCGGCAATGGCCGGCACCAGGCTGGCGATCACCCCGTTCTGGGCGTTGGTCTGCTGCTGCAGGCCGTAGACGCCACTGGCGACGGCCGCCGCCGTGGTGGCGAAGATCAAGGCCGGCAGCGCTCTGGCCGCCAGCACCAGCCTGAGCACGATGGCAATGGCGATGATGATTGCGGCCACCGCGGCGGTCAGCGCGATATAGGCGGCGAACGGCGCCAGCGGATTGAGGATGTCTGATACGGCACCCCCGATAAAGGCGACACTGCCGGCCCATTTGCCGGTGCGGCTGAGCGATGCCCTGATAAGCGAGGGCGCTGCGCCCCCGGCCCCGATATTCGTCATGCCAAGCCCCCAAGCCCTGAGATACCACGCCCCTTCCCACGGGAAACGCGGCCCTGGCAAGGAAAGACACGGGAAAACCGGCGTTTTCGGGGCAGATGCTCGGCGGGGCCGATAGCCGACGCCGGCGCTGCCCCTCATCCGCCTGCCGGCACCCCGTGAACGGGGAGAAGGGAGATGCCGCGGCGTTGGCGTTCACTCTGCGACGCCGGCGGTTGGCGAACCCGTCGAGGAGAGCGTCCTTCTCCCCGTTCACGGGGAGAAGATGGCGGCAGCCAGATGAGGGGCGGCGCCAAGCTCTGAAAATATGCGCAAACCTGGGCAAATGCCTTGCTGCCGCCATTAACCAAATGGACGCATCACATGCGTTACGTTAGCTTCGCCGCATCTCAGCAACAGCCGACCCCAGAACAGACTTGCCCTTGTACAACCCCCTTCCGCTCATCCAGAGATTTTTTGCGGCACTCGCCCTGCTGGTGCTGCTTGCCGGCTGCGCCACGACGCCGCCCGACAGCGTGCTGGCCGTGCCGGCGCCGGCGCAGAAATATGCGGCCATCGTCGTCGACGCCAGGACCGGCAAGCAGCTGTTCGAGGTCAGCTCGACGGCGCAGCGCTACCCGGCCTCGCTGACCAAGATGATGACGCTCTATCTGCTGTTCGAGGCGCTGGACTCCGGCCGCGTCAGCAAGCAGACGCAGATCCCGGTTTCGGACCATGCCGCCTCGCAGCCGCCGACCAAGCTGCGCTTCCGGCGCGGCGAGAGCATCGACGTCGATTCCGCGATCCGCGCCATCGTCGTCAAATCCGCCAACGACGTGGCCGTGGCGGTCGGCGAATATCTCGGCGGCAGTGAAGCTCAGTTCGCCGCCATGATGACATCCAGGGCGCGCCAGCTCGGCATGACCAGCACCATTTTCCGCAACGCGTCCGGTCTGCCCGACGGTGGCCAGATGACGACGGCGCGCGACATGGCGGTGCTCGGCATGGCGCTGCATCGGCGCTTTCCCCAGCAGTTCCACTATTTCTCCGAAAGCGATTTCATGTTCCGCGGCCGGCTGGTGCGCGGCCACAACGACATGCTCGGCCGCGTGCGCGGCGTCGACGGCATCAAGACCGGCTACATCAGGGCGTCGGGCTTCAACATCGTCACCTCCTACAACGCCGACGGCCGCAATCTGATCGTCGTGGTGATGGGCGCCGACTCAGCCCGCCAGCGCAACGACCACGTCGAAGCGCTGATCCAACGGAGCCTGTCGCCGACGACGGACGGCGCCAAGACCAGGCTGATGTTCGCCGAGCAATAGTGGCCGCGGCGCGGTTCGCGTCTGGGTGCTCGGCTGCCGCCCACCACTTCGTCATCCACGGGCGAAGCAAGGAGCATAGCGACGCGGCGCAGACCCGAGGATCCATGCCGGGACTCCAAACGCGTCACCAGGGTGCAGAACCTTGCGCACGCTGGCAGGACAGAGGGGGGTGATTGGCGCCAACATCGGGCAAGTTCTGCACCGCAAGCGACACTCGCAGGTCGCGGCATGGATCCTCGCGTCTGCGCGTCCGCTTCGCTCCCGCTCCGCCCGTGGATGACGAAGTCGGGAAGCGATCAAAAACACTTGTAGTCCCACGAAATCCGTCGCGATGCTGGCGATGTTGCGGCATACGTCGCCCAGCACCATCAGGAGCCCGCACCCATGAGCACCGTCCCCAAAACGCCCGAGCAACCGGAAGACAACCAGCACGACAGCGGCGGCGAATATTTCGAGGCGCCGACCCTCAGTGAGCTGGAGGCCGATCCGGTATCGGACGAGCACTTCGAGACGCCCGAAGTGCCGGACTCCGAACCTGCGGGTCCCGGCGCCCACCGTGGCAAGCCGAAGAAAAAACCGTCGGCGATCTCGGGCCGCAAATTCCGCAAGCGCGACCTGGTGCGCATCGACACGCTGCGCCCGAGCCTCGCCGACCGCATCCGGTCGGACCATCCCGACCTGCCGGCCGGCGCCCGCATCAGCCGCGCCGAGCTCGGCCGCTACCGCATGCGCTACATGGAGGAGCTGCTGCAGCAGGAGCACGGCGAATTCTCCGAGCTCGACCGCCAGGTGGTCGAATCGATCGCCAGGCAGGACACGATTTCCGAAAACTCGGAAGAAGAATTCGAGGAGCACCGCACCTTTGCCGACCGCGTCTCCGACAACATGGCGGCCTTCGGCGGCAGCTGGTGGTTCCTGATCTCGTTCGGCAGCGTGCTTCTGGTGTGGATCGGCATCAACCTGCTCGAAGGCATGAGCGCCGCCTTCGATCCCTATCCCTTCATCCTGCTCAACCTGCTGCTCTCCTGCATCGCCGCCATCCAGGCGCCGATCATCATGATGAGCCAGCGGCGGCAGGAGTCCAAGGACCGCCTGCGCTCCTTCAACGACTACCGCGTCAACCTCAAGGCCGAGCTCGAAGTGCGCCATCTGCACGAAAAACTCGACTACCTCATCTCGCGCCAATGGACGCGGCTCGCCGAAATGCAGCAGATGCAGCTGGATGCGATGCACGAACTGGCGGGTGCGAAGAAGCCGAAGCGGGCGGTGCGCGGGCGGCGGACGGTGAAGGCGGGGGCGGCAACCTCATAGGCCGCAGCCTGCACGCACCGGGCCATGTCGCTGCGCCAATCTCCAATTGCCCGTTGAAGCCCGCGCCTGCTTCCGCTAAGAAGCCGTGACTTGCCGGTTCACCGGCTGGTTCGTTTTCCGGATTCCGGAAAGCACCCGTAGCTCAGCTGGATAGAGCGCTGCCCTCCGAAGGCAGAGGTCACAGGTTCGAATCCTGTCGGGTGCGCCAGAATGCAAAGGGGTCCGTTCTGGACACTGCGTTTGGCGGTG
This sequence comes from Mesorhizobium sp. M7A.F.Ca.CA.001.10.2.1, assembly GCF_003998575.1. Lineage (NCBI taxonomy): Bacteria > Pseudomonadati > Pseudomonadota > Alphaproteobacteria > Hyphomicrobiales > Phyllobacteriaceae > Mesorhizobium > Mesorhizobium sp. M7A.F.Ca.CA.001.10.2.1. The sequence continues at coordinate 4,700 of NZ_RZQY01000226.1, forward strand.
GCTGCTTTGCGCCGCATATCAGCAAGGATAAGCACAATCGCTCAGCTACATGACGACACCGGCATTGATTATGGTGTCGTAGCCGGATAGCGCTGACATTAGTTGTCTAGACGAACGATTCGACTTGTCTTTTTCCTCGGGCTGTCTCTCACTACTCGCAGCGCGAAGTAGTCACAGGCGTGGTCTCGGGTCTGCTCGCGGGACGATTTGCCTTGGAACTTCACTATCTCACACCGAAAATCCGAAGGGCAACTATCGACGGAAAGGCGGCAACGAAAATGCTCGGTGAGGACCTGGCACGGTCATACCACAGTCTTATCGCAGACATGCGGGGCGCCATTTATCTCCACGAAGTGCCGGATGAACCAAAGGTTAACTGGGCTGAAGGCAAGATCGGGTTAAGCTATCCATTGGGAGATTCCGCTGTAGTGGAGGTGGAGCCCATCGGAGCCGGTGTGATCGACACGACCAACTGGGGCGATGTTCACCGCGTTAAGCTCTTGCGGATTCTCAACAACGGAAAGCTGCTAGCATGATTGACCCTAACTGGTCTTCACCGCCGGGCGACACGATAGTGCGGCTCATGGACACCAAGGAAATCGACGGCGCAGAACTCGCTGACGCATTGGGAATATCCACAGACGATTTCGACGCTTTGATTAGGGGCCACCGTCGGTTGACAGAAAGTGACGCCGGTGTTCTGGCCGACAATCTAGGGTCTACGACGCGGTTCTGGCTGGCCCGCGATAAATCCTACGTTTTGGATATGGCCCGTTTGGACGAGAGTTCACAAGACTCAGAGGCGTCATGGGTCGCATCGATGCCGGCAGCATCGATGCGCAAATTCGGTTGGGTCCCCAAAGGCAGCAAGTCTAAGAACAAACTCAAGGACGAGATTCTCGCATTTTTTGGCTGCTTGACTCTGCAGGAATGGGGACAGCGCTACTCATCGGGCGTGGGCGCTGTCGCTTTCCGAACCTCACTATCCCTCGCGTCCGACGGCATGGCCACACTGGTCTGGCTGCGCGCCGGCGAATTGGCCATCGCCGACCGTGACCTGCCCGAGTTTGACCTCTCGGCATTTAGGAACATGCTTCCAGGACTAAAGAAGCTTTCAGCTTTCAAACGGCCATCCGCGTTTGTTCCGCGCCTCGTAGCCGCTTGCAGATCTGTCGGTGTGGCAGTAGCAACCGCCCGGACTCCGGACGGTTGCCGCGCAAGTGGCGCGTCCTGGTTCGATACCAACGGCAATCCGGTCATCCTGCTTAGCTTCCGCCATATGGCGGAAGACCATTTTTGGTTCACGTTCTTTCATGAGGCTGCGCACATCGTACTGCATGGGCAAGACCATATCGACGGCGAAGGCGCTGTATTCATGGGAACGGACACGGAGACTCAAGAACGAGAGGCCAACGAGTTTGCGCAAGAATTGCTCTTTCCTGCCAATTTTCGGGAAGAACTCGACAACCGTGGCGTGGGGCCGAAGGCTATCATGGCCATCGCCCGAGCGGTGGATGTCACACCAGGTATCATCGTAGGTCAGTTGCAGCGGGCCGACGTGGTGGATCACAGCAAGCTGAACTTCCTCAAGCGCCGCTACCGTTGGGGTGAAGACCCAAACATACCTGACCTGATCGACTAACCTCTGAAATAAGTGTAGATCGTCGGGCTCTTCTGCCAATTGCAGAGACTGTCTTCAAGCACTTGCTTACCCACGTTGAGGTAGTCGTCGAGCGTATCAACCGCCCTCTCGATCTCCTTGGGCTTACCTTCTGCATTGGTCGCTCCCAAGACTAGCAGCTTAGCCCCGAACAACGGGCCGGTGGCGCCCGTTAGGTACACACTGTCGGCGTCAATCGGCGCTAGGTCTAGCTTGCCCAACATGGTCAGGAAGTCGAACTTGCCCAAGCGACCAAAACCGTAGACATCCTTCATCGATCGGTAGAGCTTCTTGAAAACTGCCGTAGGCTCCTGGCCAACCTCTTTATGTATCAGCCGCACCTTGGAATTCATACCACCCGAGGCCGTCAACCATTCGTGGAAAGTACTGAACACCTTGCCAATATTGCCAATCTTCTTGCTTTGGTACTGACGGTGGTTCGAAAATCGTCCGGATATAGATTTGGACTTCAGGTCATCCTCATGCGTGGTTAACATCGCCTCAAAATCGGCCCTGTTGACGCCATAGCGCTCCAAAGTCCACACCGGCCCCTCTCCGAACGAGCCCATGACGTTCGCGGCCAGCTTCCAGGCATCTTCGGCGTGTTTGCCAAAATGAGTGCCCAGAAAAGCTATCCATACCGCTTCGTCGCGGCGGCCCTTGGTATCAAGATAAAACGCACCTTTCAGAGGATCGAAAAGAGGGGAGTACGGATTGATACGATCAGCCGAGATGGCTGGGCGATGGCGGAAATTCCGCACATACTCGATCCGTCGGATGCTCGACACCATCTGCTCAACCAGTGTCTGTCTGGCCGCGGGATCCGCGATACCGGGAAGTGGACCGAATTCGTCTTCGTATGCCGCAAGGCCTTTCAGCAATTGGAATTGGCGGTCCCTATGGATTCCGTTGGGCATCTACTTCTTCCGGTTCGAACAGTTCTCGGATGACCGGATCCGCCACTTTCTTCTTAGCGATCCGATCGAGCACATAGAGTTTGAACCCGTCATGGTTCAGCCGGTTGAGCAACTCGGCGGCACGCTTCGTATCCCGTAATGTGCCAAGAGCAAAGACGCGCAGCAGTATAATCAGGTCCCGCCAATAGGGGTCGAGATCCGCCACGGGTTCGAAATTCGGGTTGCCGGCACGGATTTCACGTTCCGCTTCCAGCACTTGCCATACGGCCGGCCACGGATCGCCCAACGGCATCGGCGGCATGGGGACGATGTCGTGCAGCCCCTCGTCCACGTACTTCTGGGCGTTTGTACGCGGCTTTTGCCTTTCCGTGTCGTCGTAGAGATGTAGGCTGGCCACCGAGTGATGATAGGTTCCTGGTTCGACCCCTAACTCACGCGCGGCGATCTCCTGCAGCATGGTAAACGAGAAGACGTCATGCGGCAGCCCGAGGAAAACGTCGTTGGACCGCATGTGCACGTGTAGGTGAAGCCGTTTCTTCCTGATGACGAAATGCAGCGTGCAGGTGCAAGGAATGTCCTTGCTTTTTTTGCCGTCTGCACCGTTTCGAGCACCGTCGGCGTTCGCGTAGATTTGGATGATCGCGTTACGCGAACCGGGCTCGGCGCGCAGAGTGTCGATCACGCGCTGCCATTCGTCCTTGGGCTCGGCGTCGCCGTGCAGGCGAGCGCGCCCGAAGATACGGCGGCCATAAGCGCCGTTGAGCGTCTCGCCGTCGTCGGAAAACTCGTCATATCCTTCGATGTAGTAATTGATTTGGTCTAATGCGTCGCTGCCTGACAGGTACCAGAGCAGTTCGCCAAGCGGACTGAAAACTCTAGCGCGCGCCTCGGATCTTCCCAGTCGCGCACGCGGATTAGTAAGTTCGAGAAGCGCACCGAACAACTCGGTGCTTGTACCTTTGCGTGATCTCACGCGGTTGTTCCGCTTGTTACCGGACAACAGCCGCGTGAAAACCTTTCGCATTAAATCGTCGAGATTGTCGGCAGAGTGATGAAACACGCACGGTCCTTGCTGCCGAGTCTGCTGTTGAACCTGACTATCAAGCAAGATCGATTCGCGATTATATCTCAGCAGGAAGAGTATCCGGCTGCAATTGAATATTCCACCAC
>NZ_RZQY01000227.1:0-8383 GCF_003998575.1 Mesorhizobium sp. M7A.F.Ca.CA.001.10.2.1
GGTGCCGTCGCGGCGCGCACTCTCCAGCGCGCCGGCTGCCTGTTGCCGTATCGCCACTGGCGGCGGCAACAGGTCGACCATCGGAAAGCTGATCCAGCGGCAATCGGCTGCCGCAGGCCTCTTAAGTTCGGCGGCGAGATCGATGACCGTGCCGAAGCTGCTGGCCTCGCGTGCCGTGGGAAAGCGCCCGAGAAAGACGCCGTCGGCAATCGCCACCTGGGGAGCAAGTTTGCGCGTCCAGGCCCATATGTTGGCCCTGGCGCCGAGACGGTAAGGCAAGAGCAGGACACGGCTTGCGAGCGTGATGCTGCCATCGGCGGATTTCTGGAACACTTTTTCGCCTGCTCCTGCATAGGCGAAGGCGACGATGGCCAGCGCCAGCGCCGGCCAAAGCAGGAAGAGCGCGACGGCGCAGAACAAGGCGCCGAGCGCTGCACCGGCCAGCGCGAGGACCGCGCCCAGAGCGTAGAACCGCGCCAGCCGCCGCGCTTTCACATCGCTGGTCAGCCGGAAGCCTGAAAACGGCAACGCGCCGCTGCGCGGAAACAGCCACAGCGCAAAGAACCCGAGCAGCGCGCCGGTCGGAATGTCGATGAAGTGATGCTGCCAGGTCGTCAGCACCGAGGCACCGATCAGGAAGCTCCAGCCATGCCAGAGCGGCAGGAGCAACCCGCGGAGCCGGTGGCGCCAATGATCCCAGATGATCACCAAAAGGGCGATGTGCAGCGAGGGTGCCTGGTTGAACGGCTTGTCGAAACCGCCGAGCACGGCAAACAGGAAGCCCGGCAGGCCGGTCGTCGCCGGTCGCACGAATGTCGCGGTCAGCGGGAACAGGATGAAGCAGATAACGGCGACGACCTGCGCGGTGAGATAGCGCCCGGCCAGGCGGTCGACGCCTTGCTTGTCGTTGTTGAGCAGCAGCGACAGGCCATAGAACAGATTGATCGACCAATAGGGCACGATGGTCCAGGCGACGAACGGAATGCTGTGTTCCCACGAGAACACGATGCTGCCGACCTCGTCGCGCCGCGAGGCCAGCCAGTTGGCGAAGCCGTAGCTGAGATAGAAGAACGGCGCCAGGAAGGCCAGCCACAGCGCCGCCCTGACGATCACCCGTCCATAAGGCTCGGTGCGCGCGGTGGGGGCAGGCGATGAGACCATGCTGTTCAGCGGCGCCGCGCGACCGAGACGGTGAAGATGCCCCATTGGTCGATGCGCTGGTCGAGTTTTTCGAAACCGGCGGCTTCGACGAGCTGGTCCATCTCACCCTGCGTGCGCCGCCGCATCACCCAGGCCTCGCCGCCGCGATGCGAAGTCAGGCTGCGGGCGATCATCTCGAGCTGCGGATGCCAGGGCTGGTTGGTGTAGAGCAACAGGCTTCCCGGCTGCATGGCGCTGGCCAATCCACCGAGCGAGCGGGCTATCATCGCATTGTCGGAGAACAACTCGTAAAGGCCGGAAACGATGGCAAGATCCGGAGCCGGATCGATCGATGCGAGCATGTCGGCATCGAAGGCGTCGGCGCGCTGGAATGAGACATCAGCCGGCAATTGCCGCTCGGCGATCAGCTTGCGGCCAAGCTCGACGTTGAGGTCGGAATAATCCTGCAGGCGAACGCTCGCCGGCTGATCGGGGCTCTTCACGATGGCATCGAGAACATAGCGGCCATGGCCGGCCGCGATGTCGAGAATGTGCACCGGCCGGCCAGCGGCCTTGAGCGTCGCCAGGCAAGAGCCGATGAGCTCTTCGAGATGCAGCTTGCGCTGGCGGATGCCGCGCCAGCCAATGGCCTCCAGGAAAATGCGGTCGACGACGCGGCCAAGAGGCGTAAGCCCGCGCGCATTGTTCTCGTAGACGTAGTCGAGCGTCGAGCCGGAATCGAAGCCGGTGGTCACGCCGGCCTTCATACCTTGCGAGACCCAGGCGCCCATGCGGATGGAGGCACGGCTGAATGCCCAATAGAGGCCCTTTGGCGACATCAGAGCGAGCGGCGAGGCAAGCCTATCGGCCTCGTCGCGTGTGTAGCCGGCGATGTCCGCCTGCTTCAGGTCGACCGGCGCATCGGCTGCCTCGAACTGCCTGGCCAGGAATGGCCGGATCAGGTCGAGGGCCTGCGCCCTGTCGCGCTCGCCCAGCGTGTCGTGGAAGAAACCAGGCAGCACATGGCGTTCCTTGGTGCGGCTGCCGAGATTGACGAAGAACTCATGCTGCGGGCCGTGGCGCACGACCCAGTCGCTGCCCGAAAGCAGAAGCTGCGTCGGCACGGTGATGGCGCGGGCGTCACTGACGATGCGTGCGGCATGCTGGTAGAGTTCGACCAGTATGTTGGAGGCGATCGGCCGCGTGATCAGCGGATCGCTCTCGAAAGAGGCGATGCGCACGGGATCATGGGTCAGGAATTTCGCCTTGACGTAGGAATTGACGAAGAAGCGGCCCTTGATCTTCTGCCAGAGTGCGATGCCCTCCTTGGCGAAGGGCACGTAGAGTTTTACCGAGAAGGCCGGTGAGGCCAGCACCATGGCGCGCAGCTTCGGCGCATAGTCATGCACCCAGGCGGCAGCCAGCACGGCGCCGAAGGATTGTGCGATCAGCGCGATATCCCGAGTGGCAAAGCCATCCCTGGCAGCGGTCTCGCGCATGAAGCAGTCGATGTCGCGCACCAGCGCCGAGAAGGAGGGCGCATAGCCGCGCTCGCCGGACGAGCGGCCATTGCCGCGGGCATCCCAGGCATAGAAGGCGTGGTCCGGCATCTGCAATTCATCGACGAGATGGGCCATGCGGCCGCCATGCTCGTGGCCGCGATGGAAGAGCACCACTGCGCCCTTGGCATCGGCGGAGGCCGCCGGCCAGAATCGGTAGAAGATCTCCGTCCCGTCATGGCTGCGGAAAACCCGCTCCTGTGCTTGCCGCGCAAGGCTTTCCGTGGCCGCGGCGGCGATCGGTTCGTGCATCATGGTCTTCCCCTCTGGCGGCATGGCGAGCCTCGATGCTCAGCTGGCGCTGCCAATAATGCCGGCGCGTATCCGGTTTATGGCGGTCAGCAGCGAAAGCGTTGCCATGGCCGGAAACACAAACGGCGTTATCGATGCCGGCCACAGCCCGGCGGCACACAGCGTGGCGACGACGCCGAGCGCCAGCGCCCTGTCGCTCTTGCCGAACGGCCCGGCATAATTACGCCCGACCTTGGCAGCGATGCCGAGCACGCCGGCGAACTCGGTCAGCACGGCCGATATCGCGAAGGCGACGACGCCCCATGCGCCAAATTCGGGAAAGACGGCAAAAGGGAGAATCAGCGCGAGGTCCGAAACGACGTCGCACAACTCGTTCAGATACATGCCAAGCGTCGAGGCTTGGCCATGCTCGCGCGCCAGCATGCCGTCCACGGCATTCAACGCCATGCGCACGAACATCACCGCGGGGATAAGCAACAGCAGCCAGCGCCATTCGTGCCAGATCGCAATGGCCGCGCCGGCGGCTATCGACATCGCGGCCGCCAGGATGGTTATGCTGTTTGCCGTGACCCCGATTGCCGCCAGCCGGTTGACCAGCGGCCGCAGTCGACCCTGGAAGGCCGGCTTGAGAGCGTAAAGCGTCGGCATGCGTTGATCCCCCGATCCTGTTCAGCGGCTGTACATCAATATGCCAGACGCGACCAGTGTAGAGGCGGCGCGGCCATCATGCGTTCGCAAATCGCTAACCATGATTGGTCCGGCAAAGCTGCCATGCACATTTGCCGGCTTCTCGTGCAACGCGGCGTCTTGAATAGTAAGCACGCTTATTATATATCTCGCTCATGGTTTCCGATGGCATCGACAGATTGGGCTTCTTGATCCACGACGTGCAGCGCTTGATGCGCAAGCGCTTCGAGGCGAGGGCCAGTGGCTTGGGGCTTTCTTCGGCGCAATGGCGGCTTCTGGTCCGCGTTGCCAAGGAAGACGGTGTCGCGCAGGCGCGGCTGGCCGAACTTCTCGAAATCGAGCCGATCAGCGTTTCGCGCCTGGTCGACCGCATGGAAGAGGGAGGCTGGATCGAGCGTCGGTCCGACGCCGCCGATCGTCGCGTCCGCATGATCTTCCTGACGCCCAAGGCAAGCGATGCCTACGCCGTGATCAAGAGCATTGCCGGAGAAGTCTATGAGGAATCGCTGGTCGGCGTGAAGCCGGAAGCCCGTCGCGTCCTCATCGAAGGGCTTGAGGCGATGGTCCGCAACCTGACCGACGACGAGACGCCGTCCATTGAAAAAGTGAAGAATATAGAGGGCGCAGCAGCATGAACGCGGTAGCCAAGATAGACGAGAAAGTGACCGAACTGGACATGGAAGCGCCGGCGCAGCCGGCCGCGGCCCCGCCGGCGGTTGCTCCCCCGGTGCAGCCGGCCCCAGTGCCCGTGAAGAAAAAGCGCCGGCTGGGCCGCTTCCTGCTGATGGTCGCGCTGCCTGCGGCATTGGCTGTCGGCGGCGGCTATGTCTGGGTCACCGGCGGCCGCTATCAGGAGACCGAGAACGCCAATCTGCAGCAGGCCAAGGTGTCGATCGCTTCCGACACGGCCGGCCGCATCGTTAAGGTCGACATCTTCGATAACCAGCTGGTCAAGCAGGGTGACGAGCTGTTTGCCATCGACCCCGAGCCCTACCGGATCGCGCTGGCGCAGGCCGACGCCGCGGTTGCGGGCGCGCGTCTCAATGTCGAGCAGTTGCGCGCGGCCTATGGCCAGTCGATGGCTCAGCAGAAGTCCGATGCCAGCCAGGTCGCCTTCGCCCAGTCGCAGTTCGACCGCGCCGCCGATCTCGCCCAGAAGGGCATCAACGCCAAATCGTCGCTCGACGAAGCCAAGAACGATCTCGACAAGGCCAAGCAGCAGCTGGCGGTTGCCGAGCAAGGCATCATCAGCGCCAAGGCAGGCCTTGGCGGCAATCCCGACATCGAGACCGACAAGCACCCGACCGTGATGGCCGCGCTCGCCGCGCGCGACAAGGCGGCCTACGACCTGGCCCAGACAACGGTCAAGGCGCCGGCGGACGGCATCGTCAGCCAGGCCTCGTCGTTCAAGGTCGGTCAGTATGTCGGTTCCGGCACGCCGCTGTTTTCGCTGGTCGAGACCGGTGACACCTGGATCGATGCCAATTTCAAGGAAACGCAGCTCACCCACATGAAGCCCGGCCAGAAGGCCGAGATCGTGGTCGACACCTATCCAGGGCGCACCTTCGAGGCGACGGTCAAGGCGATCGGCGCCGGCACGGGAGCCGAGTTCTCGCTGCTGCCGGCCCAAAATGCCACCGGCAACTGGGTCAAGGTCACACAGCGTATCCCGGTTCGTCTCGAACTGATCGATGCGGACGCCAAGATGGCGTTGCGCACCGGCATGAGCGCCACCGTTACCGTCGACACCGGCGTGGCGCGTGGCCTGCCCTCGATCTTTGGTCACGCCACGGCTGGCGAGGCCGCGCAGTAACGTCAACAGATTGCCGCAGGACCAGCGGCGGAGGTGAATAGCAGGATTGGTCTGATGGGAGGAGCTGGAAGGATCAGCGTTTTGGCGCTGCCGCGTCGCGGCCTGGCCGAAATCTGAAATCTCCGACGCGGACCCGTCGGTCCTCATGTTTCCGGGCGGCAGGCATCCGCTCATCAGAGACTTTCAGTCGATGTAACCCCCACATCGACGATCGCGTCCCACCGCGACGAGGGTCTCTCAACGGAAGGCGTTGCCGCCCGGAAACCCCTTGTACACGTTTTTGTTACCTGCTGGAAGTTCCACGCCATGAGCACGCCCGAACCTTTCAAAGAAGTGCCGCATCGCGGCCTGATCACGGTCGCGCTCATGCTGGCGACGGTCATGCAGGCGCTCGACACGACGATCGCCAACGTGGCGCTGCCGACCATGACCGGCGACCTCGGCGCCTCGCCTGACAACATCAACTGGGTGCTGACCTCCTACATCGTTGCCGCCGCCATCATGACGCCGGTCACCGGCTGGCTGGCCGACCGCTTCGGCCGCAAGGAACTGTTCCTGACGGCGGTGGTCGGTTTCACCATATTCTCGATGCTGTGCGGCATCGCCTGGAGCCTGGAGAGCATAGTGTTCTTCCGGCTGATGCAAGGCGTGTTCGGAGCGGCGATCGTGCCTCTGTCGCAAACCTTCCTGCTCGACATCAATCCCAGGGAACGCCATGGCCAGGCGATGGCCATTTGGGGCGCCGGCATCATGCTGGGGCCGATTCTGGGCCCGACGCTGGGTGGCTGGCTGACCGAGAATTTCAACTGGCGCTGGGTGTTCTTCATCAACCTGCCGGTCGGCATCGTCGCCTTTCTCGGCATGGCCGCCTACTTGCCGGCCGTTGCCCGGCGGGTGCGCGGCTTCGATTTCTTCGGCTTCGCCATGATATCGCTCGGCGTCGGCGCGCTTCAGCTGCTGCTCGACCGCGGCGGCGAGGTCGACTGGTTTTCCTCGGTCGAGATCTGGATCGAACTTGGTCTTTCGCTCACCGGCTTCTGGGTGTTCATCATTCACACCATGACTGCGGAACACCCTTTCATCGATCCCAAGATCTTCCTTGACCGCAATTTCGTGACCGGGCTGGCGTTCATCTTCGTCATGGGTGTGCTCATCCTGGCGAGCATGTCGCTGCTGCCGCCAATGCTGTCGACCATCTTCGGCTATCCGACCGTCACCATCGGCGTCGTCATAGGGCCTCGCGGTGTCGGCACCATGATTTCGATGCTGGTCGTCGGCCGGCTGATGAGCAAGATCGACGCCCGGATCCTGGTCGTTATCGGTTTCCTCCTGACCGCGCAGTCGCTCTACACCATGTCCAGCTTCACGCCGCAGATGGACAACTGGCTGATCATCAGCTCCGGCGTCATCCAGGGGCTGGGCATGGGAATGGTGTTCGTGCCGCTGTCGACCGTCGCCTTCGCCACGCTTGACGTGCGCTTCCGCACCGATGCCACGGCCCTGTTCAGCCTGGTGCGCAATCTTGGCTCGTCCATCGGCGTGTCGGTCGTGACGGTTCTGATGGTGCGCAACACGCAGGTCAACCACGCCGAGCTTTCGGCCTTCATCAACCCGTTCAACCCAAATCTTTGGGCGGTCTCTCCGGCAGCCGCGAGCGGCGATCCGACGGCGCTTTCGCAGGTCGATCGCATGGTCAATCTCCAGGCGATGATGATTTCCTACGTCAATGACTTCAAAATACTCATGGTCATGACGCTGCTTGCCATCCCGTTTGTTTTCCTGCTGCGCAAGCCCAAGCAGGCGCCTGCCGGCGGCGCGCCGGCAGCGCATATGGATTAGCTCTATTTCCCGAGCACCAGGCTCCAGTAACGGAGCTTGCTGTCGCTGCCATCGCGCACATAGGCAAGGCCGAAGCGGGTGAAGCGCGGGTCGAGCATGTTGCGGCGATGGCCTGGTGAATGCACCCAGATGTCGAACAGTTTCTCGAGGTCGAAACGACCCTCGGCGATGTTCTCCGCCGCGGCACCGGAAATTCGACTGTCCCTGACGCGCGAGGCGAAATCCTTGCCCCAGCCGGTGGTGTGGCTCATGCGGCGGCGCTGCGCCATGTAGCCAGCCTGCTGCAGGGCGGCCTGTTCGAGCTGCCGGTCGGGGACCAGCGGCGCAAGCCCGGCCGAGACGCGGATGCTGGCCAGCGTGCTCGTGGCGGAGGAGGAGACCCCGGCGCCTTCGCCTGACGGCAGTGAAACGGTGCTGCAGGCGGCGAGGCCCGCCAAGGCTGCGAGGCCGGTCAGCACCATGCGCCTGCTCGGCATCGGGCGCGGTTCGATGGAATGGGAATGATCAATGGCCATTCCTGTCTGAATAGTCGCGATCATGGCTTTTGACGGGCAAGCGGTGAAAATTGCGCGAGAACCCATACGTTTGGTTTTTCGCAAAAAAATGCATCGCGTAATGTTGAAGTGTTGAAGCGCCCCCTTTCGGGCAATAGTCCAGGTGTCCCGAGTGAGGTGAGAATCCGATGCCAAAAACTGCCCGCACCTTCCCGACGCTCTCTACAGCCCGTCTGCTGCTGCGCGCTCCGGCCCTCGAAGATGCCGATGCCTTCCGGAATATCCTGTCGATCCCCGAGGTCACCCGGTTCTCGAACTGGCGGGATGCGCCGTCCAAGGCGGTGGCGGATCGGGCAATGAGATGGATGTGCAAGGTCTTTCCTACTGGCAAAGGCTGCGCCTGGATCATCGAGGATCGCGCTTCGAAGACCATGGCCGGTGCGATTCGCTACAATTGGTTCGTCCCTAAATCGAAGTGCGGCGAGATCGGCTACGAGTTGCATCCGGACTTCTGGGGCAGAGGTCTGATGACCGAAGCGGCTGCTGCCGTCGCTCTTTGCGGCCATCGGTTTTTCCTGCTCAATCGCATCGAGGCGTGG
>NZ_RZQY01000228.1:0-8369 GCF_003998575.1 Mesorhizobium sp. M7A.F.Ca.CA.001.10.2.1
TCCTGATCGTGCGCACGACGCTCGGCTTCAGGATCAGGGTCACCGGCGAAAACCCGGAAGCCGCCAGATATGGCGGCATCCATGTCGAGCGGGTGCTGATCTCGACGGCGCTGCTGTCCGGCGCGCTGGCCGGGTTGGCCGGCGTCGGCGAGGTCGGCGGCGTGCATTTCCAGGTGATGAGCGACATCTCGCCGGGCTACGGCTATTCCGGCATCGTTGTTGCCATGCTGGCGCGGCTCAACCCGCTCGGCGTGGTGCCGGCGGCGATCTTCCTTGCCGCCGTGATGACCGGCGCCGAAGCGATGTCGCGGGCGACCGGCGTGCCGGCCTTCCTCAGCGACGTCATCCAGGGCACCGCATTGCTTTCCATGCTGGTGGCGCTGCTGTTCACCGCCTATCGCATCCGCCGCGTCGGGGTTGCCCGATGAGCGCGGTGTTCGAACAGATCTTCCAGGTCGGCTTCCTGGCCGCGATCATCCGCATCGCCACGCCGCTGGCTTTTGCAACGCTCGGCGAAATGTTCTCGGAGCGGGCTGGCGTGCTCAATCTCGGCATCGAAGGCATCATGCTGTTGTCGGCGATGACCGGCTTTACCGCCGCCAGTCTCAGCGGCAGCCTGTGGCTCGGCGTGCTGGCTGCGGTGCTGACCGGCATGCTGATGGGCGCGCTGCATGCGCTGTTCACTGTGGCGCTCGGCCTCAGCCAGCATGTCTGCGGCATCGGCGTGACGCTGTTCTCGTCGGGCCTCGCCTATTTCCTCTACCGGCTGATCTTCGGCCAGCAGTCGGTGCCGCCCAACATCAAGGGGTTTCAGACACTGCCGATCCCGCTCCTTTCGGACATCCCGGTGCTCGGGACGGCGGTGTTCAGCCAGTTCGCGCTGGTCTACATGGCGATCCTGGCCATTCCGCTGGCCGCCTTCGTGCTCTACCGCACGCCATGGGGCCTGTCGGTGCGTATGGTCGGCGAAAACCCGCGCGCCGCCGATTCGGCGGGGGTCAGCGTCATTGCCACGCGCTTCCAGGCAGTCATCCTCGGCGGTGCGCTGATGGGGCTGGCCGGCGCCTTTCTGTCGATGGCGCAGTTCAACGCCTTCACCTTCGGCGTCGTCTCGGGGCGTGGCTGGGTGGCGATCGCGCTGGTCGTGTTTGGCCGCTGGGATCCGTGGCGCTCGGCGGGGGCGGCGCTGCTGTTCGCCTTCGTCGATGCGCTGCAGTTGCGCATGCAGGCCAGCGGGCTCGGACACATCCCCTACGAGGCGTTCCTGATGCTGCCGTTCATCTTCACCATTGTCGCCATGGCGGTGATGTCGCGCAACGCGACGGCACCGTCGGCGCTGCTCAAGCCGTTTCGACGGGAAGAACGGTAGACGAGCAGGACTTGGTGCCTTTCCTCTCCCCCGATCGACGGGGTAGAGGAAGGGCGACAAGCTGTCCCTGGGACGAAGAACCTGTCCCTGGAAAGCCTCACATCGCCGTAAAACCATTGTCAACGAACAGATGCGTGCCGTTGACGAAGCTCGACTCGTCGCTGGCCAGGTAGAGCGCTGCCCTCGCCACCTCTTCCGGCTCGCCGATGCGGCCCTGCTGCGCGGCCAGTGCCGCGTCGGAGACGTCGACGCCGAGCCTGCCGAGGTCGGCGACCTCGCGCAGGCCGTGCGGTGTACGGATGAAGCCGGGGCAGACGGCGTTGCAGCGGATGTTGCGGTCGCGGAACTCGACGGCGATGGCGCGGGCGAACATGTGGCAGGCGCCCTTGGTGGTGTCGTAGAGCACTTCGTTGGGAGTCGCCGCCACCGCCGAGATCGACGAAGTACAGACGATCGAGCCGCCGCCGGCCGCAATCATGCCGGGCAAAACGGCGCGCGTCATCAGGAACATCGAGCGCACATTGACGGCATGCAGCCAGTCCCATTCCTGCACCGTGGTCTCCAGGAAGGGCTTTATCACGATGGTGCCGGCGTGGTTGAACAGCACGGTGACCGGTCCGAGTTTTTCGATAGCACCCTTCACGGCCGCTTCGACCTGTGCCTCGTCGGAGACGTCGGCGACAAAATGCTCGGCGAGATGGCCGCGCGCCCTGATTGTCGCTGCGGTTGCGGCGGCCGCCTCGCCGTTGCGGTCGATGATCGCCACCTTGGCGCCTTCGGCGGCGAACAGCTCCGAAGCCGCTCCACCCATTCCCGTCGCGCCCCCCGAAATGATGGCGACCTTGCCGGCCAGTCTTGTGCCCATTTTTCTGCCCCCTGTGTGGCGATTTCGCTTTGCTGGTGGGCGATGCTACCGCGCCGGCGCCGGGCGGCCAATCCACGAATTGAGCGCAGCGAAAGCAAGGTCATAGGTCCATTCGGACGCAGAAGCAAAAAACGGACGCTCCATATGGATCGGCCGTTAGAGTGCTCCCTCTAAGCAAGTGCCTACCAACTTCCAGCACCATAGGAGAAAATTATTCCATCTTTGGCCTAAAAATAGCAATCGACAAAGTCTACAAGTTTTATAGATTAACCGCCGAGACGGAGGTCGATATGTCCTATATCCAGAACGCCCAGACGGATCGCAGTGATCAGCGGTCGGCCAATGCCCAGGCCTTTCGCCCGGCCTATGCCGGGGCTTTCGCCTATCTCGTCTTTGCCCTTGCGTTCGTGTTCACCGGGGCCGTTGTGCTGGGCCTTATTCCCTGAGTCGTCAGATCGACCGGGCTTAGCTGCCCACCGCTTTCAGGCAATCGGAGTTGAATGAACCGAATCCTCGGCGTGCTTTCGCGCGCCCGACACCACGGAGGACATGGCAATGCCGATCGAGTTCACGCATATTCCCGGTAAGACCGCCGATGCCGCGGTTCCCTTTTTCTACGACTTTGCCGAGACCGCGACCAAGCTCGGGCTGATCGAGGATGGCGGCTTCCGCAAGATCGTCATCGACGATTCGGCCGGACTGCTGACCAACATGGATTTTGCGGCCCAGGTGCTCGATCGCACCTCGTCGCTGGAAGTCGTGCTCACCCATTGGGCGGGCGTGGTCGAACCGACCGTGGCGGCCCGCCAACTGGCGTCGATCGACAGGAAAAGCGGCGGGCGCCTGGCGCTGAGAATGATCAGCGAGCCGCTGAGCGACGCCGACGCCGAAACACGGCCGGTCGGGCACACCGTCATCTGGCAGCGCATCGACGAATATCTGGTGCTGCTGAAGCGGCTGTGGTCGAACGACCGGCCCTTCGACCACGAAGGAACGTTCTACAGCATCAAGGGCGGCTATGTGCCGCGCAAGGGACCGCACGGCGCCGACCTGGTCATCCGCATGGGCGGGCAGTCCGGAACGGCACTCAAAGTTGCCGGCCGGCATGCCGATGTCTTTGAATTGGCGCCCGGCTCGATCGACGAGATCCGGCAATTGATGGAGCGGGTGCGCCGCTCCGCCGCCGAACATGGTCGGGCCGGCAAGCTGCGCTTCGCGCTTCCGGTCGGGATTCACCAAGGTGCTTCCGCCTCCGGCCACAAGGCGGTCGATGTTGCCGGGCCACCAGCCCAGGCCGCCCTGTCGCTGCTTGCGTATGCAGCCCTTGGGATCGATGAATTCATGATTGTCGGCGTCGACACGCCACGCGAGATCGCAACGCTCGGCCGGGAAACGATCGCTCTGCTGCGCAATTCGCTGGCGCGTCGCGAACACGAGGCATTCCAGCCTGGGGCATATGCGTCTCGTGCAGGATTGGAGACGCGGGCAACGGGCTGAAGTTCTTCAGCCTTTTGTTGCCTCGGGCCTGTCGCCAAGCCGCGACAGGCCTTCAATGACAGCGCTCGAACCCGTTAGCGCGCCGAAGACGCCGTCTTCAACCGTCACCATGTGAAGGGCTGCTTCGTGCGCTTGTCTGTCGCCGCTGGCGCAGGCGTCCGAAATCGTCAGGCATTGGAAATTGCGGTCGCAGGCCTCACGCAGCGTGGTGTGGACGCAGACATCCGTGGTGCATCCGGAAAACAGCAGATGCGTGATGCCTTGCGCGCGCAGCACAAGTTCGAAATCCGTATAGGTGAAAGCGCTGTTGCAGGTCTTGTCGACGATGATGTCCTGCGGGGCGACGTCGATCTCCGGAACGATCTGGAATCCTGGACCAGAGCGCAGCAGGATTTCGGTGCCTTCGAGCCCAGCGCGCTTGCGGCGCCATGTCTCGTAGGGCGTCATGTCGGCCATGTCAGCCCGGTAGCCCTGCCTGGTGTGGATGACCCTGACACCGGCCTTGCGGGCGGCTGATATCAGCCGGCTCACGGTCGGCAGGATCGCCCTGAGCGGCGAGGGATCATATCCCTGCCTGGCGAAGTAGCCCGTCGTCGACAGGAAATCCTGCTGCAGGTCGATGACGATCAGCGCGGTGGTTTCGGCCATCAGCCTGCCGTCATAGGGAAAGTCGAAGGGCGTCGCCTTGATCATTTTTGGCTCCCGTTTTTCGATCGGCACTTGTTTGCTTGACGCAATTCCGAACGGAAACCGTTTCACACTTTCCCTGGAATTGCTCCAGCGGTTTCGTATCAGCGCGACGACACCAGATGCTGGGCGTCATGCAGGCGCCGATAGATGCCGCCGGCGCGGAGCAGTTCGCTGTGCGAACCCTGTTCGACGACGCCCGACTCCGAGACGACGACGATGCGGTCGGCGCCGCGGATCGTTGCCAGCCGGTGTGCGATGACCAGCGTGGTTCGGCCCTCGGCAAGTTCGGCCAACGACTTCTGGATTTCGCGCTCGGTCTCGGTGTCGAGCGCCGACGTCGCCTCGTCGAGGATAAGGATCGGCGGGTTCTTCAGGAACATGCGGGCGATCGCCAGCCGCTGCTTCTGGCCGCCGGACAATTTTACGCCGCGCTCGCCGATGATCGTGTCATAGCCGGCCGGCAGGCCCGATATCATGCCGTCGAGCTGCGCCCGCCGCGCGGCATCGGCGATAGCCTCGTCGGAGGCGCCGAGACGGCCATAGGCGATGTTTTCGCGGATCGAGCCCCCGAACAGGAACACATCCTGCTGGACGATGCCGATCTGGCCGCGCAGCGAAGCGAGCGTCATGTCCCTGATTGCGATGCCGTCGATGCTGATCGCGCCGGCGCTGACCTCGTAGAAACGTGGCAGCAGCGAGCAGATGGTGGTCTTGCCGGCGCCGGACGGGCCGACGAAGGCGATGGTTTCGCCGGCGTGGATGGTGAGATCGATACCCCTGAGCACCGGCTTGCCGTCGCCATAGCCGAAGCTGACACCGCGATATTCGATGTCGCCCTTGAGGCCGCCCACAGTCACGGCACCTGGCCGGTCGGCAATGTCGGGTTCGGTGTCGAGTAGCTCGGTGTAGCGCCGGAAGCCGGCAATACCCTTGGGATAGGTCTCGATCACCGAGTTGATCTTCTCTATCGGCCGTACGAAGACTCCGACCAAAAGCAGGAAGCCGACGAAGCCGCCATTGCTGAGGCCTCCCGTGATGACGAGATAGCTGCCGGCGATCATGACCACGAGCTGGATCAGCCTTATGCCCATATAGTTCAGCGAATTGCTGGCCGACATGATGCGGTAGGCGTCGAGCTTGGTCTGGCGGTAGCGCTGGTTGTCATGCGCGAACAGCGTGCGCTCATGCTCCTCATTGGCGAAGGCCTGGACGACGCGCATGCCGCCGACATTCTCCTCGATGCGGACGTTGAAATCGCCGACACGCCGGTACAGCGCCTGCCAGTTGCGCTCCATGCGGTCGCCGTAGCGCATCGTCACCCAGGCGATCAGAGGCACGATCACCGCCGTGATCAGCGCCAGATGCATGTTGACCGTGAACATCAGCACGAAGGCGCCGGCGAAGGTCATGATGGCGATGAACAGGTCCTCGGGGCCGTGATGGGCGATCTCGCCGATCTCCTCGAGGTCCTTGGTGACACGGCCGACGAGATGGCCGGTCTTGTGGTTGTCGTAGAAGCGGAACGACAGCTTCTGCAAATGGTCGAAACTCTTGCGCCGCATCTCGGTCTCGATGTTGATGCCGAGCATGTGACCCCAATAGGTGACGACCGCCATCAGCACGGTGTTGAGCAGGTAAATCACCAGCAGCCCGGCAGACGCGATGATGATCAAGGTCCAGTCCTGCTGCGGCAGCAGCTGGTCGACGAAGGTGCGGACCGCCATGGGAAAGCCGAGTTCAAGCAGGCCGGCCAGCACCGCGCAGGAGAAGTCGAGCGCGAACAGCCCCTTCCAGGGCGCGTAGTAGGAAAGGAAACGTCTGATCATCGAGGTGAACCGCAAGCTGTCTTGACGGGCGCGGTGAGCGCGCCGGCCGTCATCGGTGGGCGCTGCTTACAATCGGCAGCGCAAGGGCGGCAATATGCCAGGACGGACTTCATTGCCTGCCTTTCCACATCAGCGCCATGAAATAGGGGCCGCCGACGAAGGCGGCGATGAGGCCGGCCGGCACTTGCCAGGGAAAGATCAGCGTCCGCCCTGCCCAGTCGGCGGCAACGAGGATCAGCCCGCCTGTCATGGCCGAGGCCAGAAGCTGCGGCACGGCGCGGTGGAAGCCAAGCATGCGTGCGAGGTGCGGCGCCATCAGGCCGACGAAGCTCAGCGGGCCGATGACCAATGTCGCGGTTGCGGTGGCCAATGCGGTGAGCGCAAGCAATGTGGCGCGAACACGTCCCAGTCGCAGGCCAAGGCCACGCGCGGCGGTTTCGCCGAGCGGCAGTATATCGAGCCAGCGCGCGGTCAGCGGCGCCAGCGCGAGGACGGTGACCGCGACCGTTGCGGCGGTGAAGGCATCCGTTGGCGTTGCGCGATAGGTCGATCCCGACAGCCAGGCGAGCAGGAAGTCCATGCGCGGATCGCCGCTGGCCAGAAGCAGCGCGGCGAAGGCGGACGCGACCGTCGCAACGGCGACGCCGGCAAGCAGCAGCCGTTCCGGCGACAGGGCATTGCGTCGCCCGACCAGCACGACGATCGTCAGCGCCAGCAAGGCGCCCGCCAAGGCCGCGCCGAGCATTGTTGAGCGGTCGAAGCTGTCGCTGAGCAGCAGCAGCGCCAGCACGCCGAAAGAGGCGCCGCCGGAAATGCCCAGGACCTCGGGTGCGGCCATCGGGTTGCCGGTCATGCGCTGCATCAGCGTGCCGGCGACGGCGAGCAGGACGCCCGCCGACAGGGCGACGACGACGCGAGGCGCGCGCAGGGCAAGCAGCTCGGTCAAATCCGCGGATGCGATCCAGTGCCAACCGCCTGCGCCACGGCCAAAGCCGATGGCGAGGACAACCGCGAGGATGAGCGCCAGCAGGCCCGCGATCAACGGCAGGCCGTTTGTCGGCAGGCGTATCGACGACACCATGTCGGCCTGCCTTTCGGGGGTGGTTCGCATTCGCGGCAACAGGAACAGCAGCAGCGGCGCGCCGAGCAAAGCGGTCGCGGTGCCGGCGGGGATTTCGCCGGTGAACGGCAAATGCTGCACCAGCCGGTCGGTGAGCCAGAGCAGGGCACCGCCGACCAGCGGCGACCAGACCAGGCGGCGGCCAAGCGTGCGCGCTCCGGCCAGCCGCGCCAGCGCCGGGGCGGCGAGCGCCACGAAACCGATGACGCCCACCTCGGCGACGACCAGCGCGCTAAGCGAGACGGCGACTGTCATGCCGGCAAGGCGGATGACGGCCGGCCGGGTGCCGAGCGATGCCGCGCCGTCGTCGCTGAGGTCGAGCAGGCGTAGCGGTCGCCAGAGTAGGAGCGCGGCGCAGATGCCGGCCAGCAGCCATGGCGCCAGAACAAGGACCGCCGCGTCGCCATTCTGCACCAGCGAGCCGCTCTGCCAGATGAACAGCTCCTCGGTGTATTCGCGGTTGAGCGCCATCAGCAGCGCGCCGGCCGAGCCGAAAGTGAGGCTGACGACGAGGCCGGCGATGATGATCGACACTGGCGAAAAGCTGCGCCCGCGCGCCAGTGCGAAAACGGCTGATGTGGCGAGCGCGCCGCCAGCCAGCGCCACGCCTTCGCGGCCACCTTCCAGCAACCATGGTGCGTAGAGGGTGGCGGCCGCCAATGCGAGGCTCGCTCCGGCATTGGTGCCGATCGTGGTCGGCTCGGCCAGCGGGTTGCGCAGCACATGCTGCATGACGACACCGGCGAGACCAAGTGCCGCGCCGGCCAGCATGCTGACGGCGACACGCGGGAGGAAGGCATAGCGATACAGCAACTGCGCTGGATCGGATGTGTCGGGAGCGGTGAGCGCATGCCACCACAAGTGCGTCGGGAAAAGGTTGATGAGATCGAAGATGGTCAGCATCAGTGCCAGGCCCGCGGGCACGGCCACCAGCAGGATGAACGCGCCGATGCCGTCGCGCTGTCGCGGCAGGGACATTGCCTGAGCGATCATGCCGCTGCC
>NZ_RZQY01000229.1:0-8364 GCF_003998575.1 Mesorhizobium sp. M7A.F.Ca.CA.001.10.2.1
CACGGTGCCCTTCATCGGGCGAGCGACCGCGCCGAACAGGCCGTAGCGGATATTCTTTCGGTCACGCGTGGTGAAGAAGCCGCCGGTGGCATTTTCCGGCCGCGGATTGCCCTCGATTTCGTGAAAAAGGGAGTTTTCGGTGAAAAGATCCGTCATTCGGCGCTTCGTGCTCGGCGTCTCGCATGCCCGCCTGCGCTGGCCGGCTCCGCTAAGGTGATAGACGCCCATGCGCCAAAAGCCAAGGAATTCCCGGTGAAGGGGAGGCTGCATCAGGGAAGGCCGGAAGCCGCTTGAAAGCGTGCTTCCGGCCCCTGTCGATCCGGGAGGAAGGGACGTTACACCCGGTCGGCCTCGTTGCGGTGCCTGTTGTGCAATCGGCGCCGCCAGTCCTTGATCCTGGAATGGACTTTAGCGCCGGCTGCCTGAACGCGCGCCGAAGTGCCGGTTCATCTGCCGTTCATCAAGGGTCCGGCCGCCGTGGCTTTTGCCGCCAGGTGAAATCTTGAAATGCTTTCCAGCGCTCCCCAAATGTCTCGTGCGGTCGCCAATGTCGGGGCCGCTGGTCCACCCGAAACGCCGCTCAAGGGTTTCGCACCGGCCATACGCAAACCATGTTGCTCAACAGGAGAACACCTCATGCGTCACGTTGATTTTTCCCCGCTTTATCGCTCGACCGTCGGCTTCGATCGTCTGTTCACGATGCTCGATTCGCTTGCGCAGCCGGATGGCGCGCAGACCTATCCGCCCTACAACATCGAGCGCACCGGTGAGGATTCCTACCGGATCTCGATGGCGGTTGCCGGCTTCTCGGACGAGGAAATCTCGATCGAAGCCCATCGCAACGTGCTGACCGTGAAGGGTGAGCGCAAGGACGAGGGCACCGGCGAAGGCTCTGAGCTGCTCTATCGCGGCATTGCCTCGAGGGCTTTCGAACGTCGCTTCCAGCTTGCCGACCACGTCGAGGTCGTTGGCGCCTCGCTGAAGAACGGCCTGCTCTTCGTCGACCTCAAGCGCAACATCCCCGAGGAGCTGAAGCCGCGCAAGATCGCCATTACGGCGTCTTCGGCCAAGGCCAAGCAGATCGAGGCCAAGACCGCTGCCTAAAATACAAGTCTCCTCCCGAGACGGAAGCGGCGCCGAAAGGCGCCGCTTTTTTGTTGTCGGGGAAATGCGTTATCAGGCGATCAGCTGGCCAAAACGGTCGACTTCATCGGCTGTCGTCGCAAAGCTGGTGACGAAGCGGTAGAGCAACTCGTCCTCGCCGATGTGGCCGTCAAAGCCATGCGGCTTGTGCCAGTCGTAGAAGGCGGCACCCGCGGTCTGCAGCCTCTCGGCCTCGGCCTTCTTGATCACCGCGAAAACCTCGTTCGCCTGCGGCAGCCATGCCAGCTTGGCCGTTGCCGAATCCTCGATCGCGGCGGCAAGGCGTGCGGCCATGGCGTTGGCGTGGCGGGCGGTGTCCAGCCACAGCCCACCCTTGAAATAGGCCTCGAACTGCGCCGCGACGAAGCGCGATTTCGAAAACAGCTGGGCGGCGCGCTTGCGCAGGAAGGCCAATTCCCTGGCACGATCGAGGTCGAACAACACGATCGCTTCGGCGCACCAGCAGCCGTTCTTGGTGCCGCCGAAGGAGAGGATGTCGACGCCGCGTTTCCAGGTCATTTCGGCCGGTGTCGTGTCGAGTGCGACCAGCGCATTGGCAAAGCGGGCGCCATCCATGTGCAGGGGCACCGAATATTGTTTGGCGATCGCCGAGATCGTCTCGATCTCATCCAGGCCGTAGATGGTGCCGACCTCGGTCGACTGGGTGATCGAAACGGCCATCGGCCGTCCCCAATGGACAATTTCCGGTGCGAAACGGCCGATGGTCCTTTCCAGATTGTGCGGATCGATCTTGCCCAGCGCGCCATCGATCTCATGCAGGCGAGAGCCGCCGGAAAAATATACCGGCGCGCCGCATTCGTCCTCGATGACATGCGATTCGCGATGGGCAAAGGAAATGCCGCCCGGCTTGTTGTAAGCGGTGAGCGCCAGCGAGTTGGCGGCCGTGCCGGTGGCGACGAAGAACACCGCGACCTCGCGTTCGAAAATCTCACTGAAGCGCTGGTAGACTGCCCGGTCGAGCGCACCGTCGCCATAGGCGGTGGAAAAGCCGCCGGCATTGGCCGACAGGCCGGCGGCAATATTGGGATGGGCGCCTGCCCAATTGTCGGAAGCGAAGAACATGCATCTGCCTATGTCTTGGGAGGTCGGGGGTTTGGGGAAATCGGGTTTTGGGGAAATCAGTCTGAAGTTGACCGGTTTCGCGAGCGGACCGCAAGGGGCCAGGCGCCGGAAAAACAGTAAAGCCAGCCAACCGGCAAAGCCCAGGTCGACGACTGAAGCTTACGTTTTTCCCGGACTTGACGACATTTTCTGTCGCGGAAAGCCCAAGTTTTTTGTGAATCGGTCTTGTGTGCGTCCCAGATTTCTGCCATAAAAATTTAGGACAGTAGTGCTGTCTTATTTTGTCGCACAAAACGAGCCGGATTGGCGTATCATTGGGCCTCTCCGGCTGTTGCCGCGAGCGACAGGTGGACAGCCAGACTCTGGCCTGTACGATTACCAGATGCGTTCCATGCGGAAAGCCGCCTGGTTCGGCAAGGATTTCGCAAGACGTGCCACAAGGATCAGGGTGAGCCAAGCGCTTGCCGAGGCAAACCAGCGCCTGAATGGCTGGGAATGGAGGACAGGAGATGACGGACATGACGCACTCTGCGACGAACGGCCAGGCCGCGCAGACGAAAGCGGCAACCGTCAAAACCACCTTGCGATCCAATATTAGCCGAACCGCCAACGGCTTTTCCGCCCAGGGCCTCTACGATCCGCGCAACGAGCATGACGCCTGCGGCGTCGGCTTCATCGTCAATATGAAGGGCGTGAAGTCGCATCAGATCGTCAAGGACGGGCTGGCTGTGCTCGAAAACCTGACGCATCGCGGCGCCGTTGGCGCCGATCCGCTGGTCGGCGATGGCGCCGGCGTGCTGGTGCAGCTTCCCGACCAGTTCTTCCGTGAGGAGATGACGGCCCAGGGCATCGAGCTGCCGCCGGCGGGTCAGTACGGCGTCGGACACTGGTTCATGCCGCAGGACGCGGCCCTTCGCGCCCATATCGAGGACATCATTGTCGAATCGGCGCAATCCGAGGGGCTTCCGCTCATCGGTTTCCGTGACGTGCCCGTCGACAATTCGTCGCTTTCGAAGGCGCCTGACATCGTGGCATCCGAGCCGTTCCATCGGCAGATCTTCATCGGCCGCACGCCAGACATTACCGATGACGAGGAATACGAGGCCAGGCTCTATCTGCTGCGCAAGGTGATATCGGGCCGCATCTACGCCGAGAACGATAACAAGGACATCGGCGCCTATTGCGTGTCGCTGTCGGCGCGCACCATCGTCTACAAGGGCATGTTCCTGGCCTACCAGGTCGGCGCCTATTACAAGGACCTGATCGATCCGCGCTTCGAGACCGCGCTGATCCTCGTCCACCAGCGCTTCTCGACCAACACCTTCCCGTCTTGGAAGCTGGCGCATCCCTACCGCATGGTCGCCCACAATGGCGAGATCAACACCGTGCGCGGCAACAACAACTGGATGGCTGCGCGCCAGGCGTCGGTCGATTCCGAACTGTTCGGCAACAACATCTCGAAGCTGTGGCCGATTTCCTATGACGGCCAGTCCGACACCGCCTGCTTCGACAATGCGCTCGAGTTCCTGTTCCAGGGCGGGTACAGGCTCAGCCATGCCATGATGATGCTGATCCCGGAAGCCTGGGCGGGCAACAAGCTCATGGATGCCGATCGCAAGGCCTTCTACGAATACCATGCGGCACTGATGGAGCCGTGGGACGGGCCGGCGGCGGTGGTTTTCACCGATGGCCGCCAGATCGGCGCCACGCTCGACCGCAATGGCCTGCGCCCGGCACGCTACATCGTCACCGATGACGACCGCGTCATCATGGCCTCGGAAGCCGGCGTGCTGCCGGTGCCCGAGGAGAAGATCGTCAAGAAGTGGCGGCTGCAGCCAGGCCGGATGCTTCTGATCGACCTGGAGAAGGGGCGTATCGTCTCCGACGAGGAGCTCAAGTCGGAGATCGCGACCAAGCATCCCTACAAGACCTGGCTCGCCAACACGCAGCTCATTCTCGAAGATTTGAAGCCGGTCGAGCCGCGCGCGCTGCGCAAGGATGTCAGCCTGCTCGATCGCCAGCAGGCATTCGGCTATAGCCAGGAAGACACCAAGCTGTTGATGTCGCCGATGGCGACGACAGGCCAGGAAGCGGTGGGCTCGATGGGCACCGACACGCCGATCTCGGCGATGTCGGACAAGTCGAAGCTGCTCTACACCTACTTCAAGCAGAACTTCGCCCAGGTCACCAACCCGCCGATCGATCCGATCCGCGAGGAGCTGGTGATGAGCCTGGTGTCCTTCATCGGGCCGCGGCCCAACATCTTCGACCTGGTCGGAAATTCGCGCCGCAAGCGGCTCGAGGTGCGCCAGCCGATCCTGACCAATGGCGATCTCGAAAAGATCCGTTCCATCGGCCACACCGAGGACCGTTTCGACACCAAGACGATCGACATCACCTATGGCTCGGCCGAAGGGGCCGCGGGCATGCAGGGCGCCATCGACCGGTTGTGCGAGCGGGCGGAGGCGGCGGTCGCCGGCGGCTACAACATCATCATCCTGTCCGACCGCCAGGTCGGGCCGGACCGCATCGCCATCCCGGCGCTGCTGGCTACGGCCGCGGTCCATCATCACCTGATCCGCAAGGGGCTGCGCACCTCGGTCGGCCTCGTCGTCGAATCCGGCGAGCCGCGCGAAGTGCATCATTTCTGCTGCCTTGCCGGCTATGGCGCCGAGGCGATCAATCCGTACCTTGCCTTCGACACGCTGCTCGACATGCACAAGCGTGGCGAACTGCCGAAGGAAGTGGACGCCTACGAGGTCGTTTCGCGCTACATCAAGTCGATCGGCAAGGGCATCCTCAAGGTGATGTCCAAGATGGGCATCTCGACCTACCAGTCTTATTGTGGCGCGCAGATTTTCGACGCCATCGGCCTGAAGACCGATTTCGTGCAGCAATACTTCACCGGCACCGCGACGCTGATCGAAGGCGTCGGGCTGGACGAGATTGCGGCAGAGACGCTCAGCCGCCACAATGACGGTTTCGGCAACGACCCCGTGCTGCGCAACAGCCTCGAGGTCGGCGGCGAATACATGTTCCGCATGCGGGGCGAGGCGCATATCTGGTCGCCCGACGCGGTCGCCACCTTGCAGCACGCCGTGCGCCAGGGGTCGTGGGAAACGTTCAAGGACTATTCCGCCCAGATCGACAGCGAGACGGCCCGCGCCCAGACCATTCGTGGCCTGTTCAAGATCAAGCTGGCCGGAGAGACCGGCCGCAAGAAGGTGGCGCTCGACGACGTCATGTCAGCGGCCGACATCGTCAAGCGGTTCTCGACCGGGGCGATGTCGTTCGGGTCGATCTCGCGCGAAGCGCATACCACGCTGGCGCGCGCGATGAACCAGATCGGCGGCAAGTCGAACACCGGCGAGGGCGGCGAAGAGGCCGACCGCTATCTGCCGCTGCCTGGCGGCGGCAAGAACCCCGAACGCTCGGCGATCAAGCAGATCGCCTCGGGCCGTTTCGGCGTCACGGCCGAATACCTCGTCAATTCCGACATGATGCAGATCAAGGTGGCGCAGGGTGCCAAGCCCGGCGAGGGCGGCCAGCTGCCCGGCCACAAGGTCGACGCGACCATCGCCAAGGTCCGGCATTCGACGCCGGGCGTCGGCCTGATCTCGCCGCCGCCGCATCACGACATCTATTCGATCGAGGATCTGGCACAGCTGATCTACGACCTGAAGAACGTCAATCCGGCGGCCGACGTGTCGGTCAAGCTGGTGTCGGAAGTCGGCGTCGGCACGGTTGCGGCGGGCGTCGCCAAGGCACGCGCCGACCACATCACCATTTCGGGCTATGATGGCGGCACTGGCGCCTCGCCGCTGACCTCGCTCAAGCATGCCGGCAGCCCATGGGAAATGGGCCTTGCCGAGACGCACCAGACGCTGGTGCTGAACGGCTTGCGGTCGCGCGTCGCGCTGCAGGTCGACGGCGGCTTGCGCACGGGGCGCGACGTTATCATCGGTGCGCTGCTTGGCGCCGACGAGTTCGGCTTCTCGACCGCGCCGCTGATCGCGGCCGGCTGCATCATGATGCGCAAGTGCCATCTCAACACCTGCCCGGTCGGCGTCGCGACGCAGGATCCGGTGCTGCGCAAGCGCTTCAAGGGCACGCCCGAGCATGTCATCAACTTCTTCTTCTACGTGGCGGAAGAGGTGAGGGAGCTGCTCGCCGAGATGGGTTACACCCATATCGACCAGATCATCGGCGACAGTGATCTTCTGGAGAAGCGCGACCTGATCGTGCACTGGAAGGCGCGCGGGCTCGATTTCTCGAAGATGTTCTTCAAGCCGGATGCGCCGCATGAGGCGGTGCACTGGACCGAGCGCCAGAAGCACCCGATCGACGACGTGCTCGACCGCAAGCTGATCGAGCTGGCAAAGCCTGCGCTCGAAAGCAAGCTGCCGGTCAAGATCGAGGTCGATATCCGCAATGTCGACCGCTCGACGGGCGCCATGCTGTCGGGTGAAGTGGCCAAGCGCTTCAAGCACAAGGGCCTGCGCGAGGACACCATCCAGGTGAAGCTGACCGGCACTGCCGGCCAGTCCTTCGGCGCCTTCCTGGCGCGCGGCATCTCGTTCGAGCTTGTCGGCGCCGGCAATGACTATGTCGGCAAGGGCCTGTCGGGCGGCCGCATCGTCATCCGGCCGCCGGAAGAGGCCAAGATCGTCGCCGCCGAGTCCATCATCGTCGGCAATACGGTGCTCTATGGCGCCACCGAGGGCGAGGCCTACTTTGCCGGCGTCGCCGGCGAGCGTTTCGCCGTGCGCAATTCGGGCGTCGCCGCCGTCGTCGAAGGCGTCGGCGACCATGGCTGCGAGTACATGACGGGCGGCATCGTCGTCGTCATCGGCAAGACCGGCCGCAATTTCGCCGCCGGCATGTCGGGCGGCGTCGCCTATGTGCTCGACGAGGCGGGCGATTTCGCCGAGCGCTGCAACATGGCGATGGTCGAGCTGGAGCCGGTTCCGGAAGAAGACGATCTGATGGAAAGGCTGCTGCACCATGGCGGCGACCTCGATCACAAGGGTCGCGTCGACGTCTCCGGCGACATGACCAGCCATGACGAGGAGCGGCTTTACCAGCTGATTTCCAACCATGTGCATTACACCGGGTCGGTGCGCGGCCGCGAGATTCTCGACGACTGGACGATTTTCCGGCCGAAGTTCCGCAAGATCATGCCGGTCGAATACCGCCGCGCCCTGATCGAGATGGAACGCATGCGCATGGGCGTCGCGGCGGAATAGGCTTTGCAATTGCCGGGGAGCCCAGGCTTCCCGGCCCATCTTCATCGACAGTTTGACCTCCGGCGCAAGGTTGCCATGGCTGCCTCAAGGGGTTAACGGGTGCGGCGAAAACCGCACCATCTGGACAGCAGGAACTGGACTATGGGCAAGGTAACAGGCTTTCTCGAAATCGACCGGCAGGTGCACAAGTACCAGCCGGCCTCCGATCGCATCCGGCATTTCCGTGAATTCACGCTGCCGATGTCCGACAAGGAGGTCGAGAAACAGGCCGCGCGCTGCATGGATTGCGGCATTCCGTTCTGCCATGGGCCGACCGGTTGCCCGATCCACAACCAGATTCCGGACTGGAATGACCTCGTCTACAATGGCGACTGGGACAACGCGATCCGCAACCTGCATTCGACCAACAATTTCCCGGAGTTCACCGGCCGCATCTGCCCCGCGCCCTGCGAGGAAGCCTGCACGCTGAACCTCGAGGACATTCCCGTCGCCATCAAGACGGTCGAGCAGGCGATCGCCGACAAGGCCTATGAAACCGGCCATATCAGGCCCTATCCGCCGGAGAAGAAGACCGGCAAGCGCGTCGCCGTCATCGGCTCCGGCCCTGCCGGCATGGCGGCTGCCCAGCAGCTTGGCCGCGCCGGCCACGATGTCCATGTCTACGAGCGCGAAAGCCGGCCCGGCGGGCTGATGCGCTACGGCATTCCCGACTTCAAGATCGAGAAGCACTATATCGACCGGCGCATCGAGCAGATGCAGGGTGAGGGCGTGACCTTCCATTGCGGCGTCAATGTCGGCGTCGACAAGCCGGTTGCCGAGCTGCTCGCCGAACATGATGCCGTGCTCTATTGCGGCGGCTCGGAAACGCCGCGCGCGGCCGGCATTCCCGGCG
>NZ_RZQY01000022.1:0-23448 GCF_003998575.1 Mesorhizobium sp. M7A.F.Ca.CA.001.10.2.1
TATCCCTGCCGGCGAGCCGGTGCGGCTGCTATTGACCTCGACCGATGTGATCCATTCCTTCTGGATCCCAAGCTTGGCCGGCAAACTCGATCTTATCCCCGGCCACATGAACGTGTTGGATATCAAGGCCGACAAGCCGGGCGTCTACCGTGGTCAATGCGCTGAATTCTGCGGTGCGCAGCACGCCAATATGGGCACCTTCATCATCGCCGAACCGCGCCCGAAATTCGATGCGTGGCTGAACGACCAGTTGCAGCCGGCCGGCGCGCCGGCGAGCGGCGAAGCCAAGGCCGGCGCAGACCTGTTCCTCAAACGCCCCTGCGTGATGTGCCACAGGATCGGGGGAACGCCGGCCGGCGGAACGGTGGCTCCCGACCTCACCCACATCGCCAGCCGGAAAACATTGGCGGCCGGAACGCTGACGATGAGCCGCGGCAATCTCGCCGCCTGGATAGCCGACCCGCAAGGCATCAAGCCGGGTTCCCACATGCCAGTGGCAGATCTCAACGGCGACGAGCTCAACGCAATCGTCGCTTATCTCGAGGGGCTGAAATGAGCAGCGCCGATGTCACAGGCGACCGCCACATCCCGGAACCAGACCCCGCCAAGGGCGACCTTGCTCCCGAACGTGACGGCCCCCGCGATACCGGCATGGATGATGCCAGCCTGCATCGCTGGCTCGAGCGCACCTGGCGGACGCCGTCCGGCATCGTCGGAGCGCTCTCGAGCGTCGATCACAAGGTGATCGCACGACGCTATTTGATCACCGCTTTCGTCTTCCTTGGTCTTGGCGGTCTCAACGCTGTCGCCATGCGTATCCAGCTTTCGGGACCGCAACGCGGCCTGATCGGGCCCGACCTCTACAACCAGCTGTTCACCATGCATGGCGTTACGATGATGTTTCTGTTCGCCGTGCCCATCGTGCAGGCGACCGGGATCTACCTGGTGCCGCTGATGGTGGGCACCCGCAACATCGCGTTTCCGCGCCTGAACGCGTTCAGCTATTGGATCTACGTCTCGGGCGGCGCTTTCGCCTGGGTGTCGTTTGCCCTCAACATGGCTCCTGATGTGGGCTGGTTCGCTTACGTGCCGCTGTCCGGCCCCGAATTCGCACCGGGCAAGCGCGCCGATGTCTGGGCGCAGATGATCACCTATACCGAAGTGTCGTCACTGGCCGTCGCGGTGGCAACCATCGTCACGGTGTTCAAGCAGCGGGCCCCCGGGATGTCGCTGGACAAGATCCCGCTCTATGTCTGGGCGATGCTGGTCACTTCTTTCGTCGTCATCTTCGCGATGCCGGCGGTGATGATCACCTCGACTTTCCTGATCCTTGACCGGCTGGTCGGCACGCACATCTTCAACCCGGCGGAAGGTGGGGATGCTCTGCTGTTCCAACACCTCTTCTGGTTCTTCGGCCATCCGGAGGTTTACATCATCTTCCTGCCGGCGACGGGCATGGTGTCCGCGATCATTCCTGTTTTCGCCAGGCGACCGACATTCGGTCATCTCGGGCTGGTCCTGTCGCTTATCGCAGTCGGCTTCCTGTCGTTCGGGCTCTGGGTTCACCACATGTTCGCCACGGGATTGCCTAAGCTCGGCGCCAGTTTCTTCACCGCATCCAGCATGCTGATCGCGATTCCAAACGGCGTGCAGATCTTCTGCTGGCTTGCAACACTTTGGGACCGCCGGCCGGTGATCCGGACGCCATTGCTGTTCGTCTTCGGCTTCTTCTTCATCTTCGTCATCGGCGGGCTAACCGGCGTCATGCTCGCCTCGGTGCCACTGGATCTTCAGGTGCACGACACCTATTTCGTCGTCGCGCATTTCCATTACGTGCTGATCGGCGGCTCGGTGTTCCCGCTGCTTGGCGCGGCTTATTTCTGGTTCCCGAAGATCACCGGCCGCATGATGAGCGAACGCCTTGGACGGTGGCATTTCTGGCTGGCCTTCATCGGGTTCAATGCGGCCTTTTTCCCGATGCATCTCGTCGGCCTATGGGGCATGCCACGAAGGGTCTACACCTATCCGGCCGAGCTTGGCTGGGGCAACATCAACCTTTTCATCTCTGCCGGGGCGCTGCTCTTTTTCCTGAGCTTTGTCCTGTTCACTTTCAATCTGGTGCATGGCGCGCTCAAAGGCACCCTGGCCGGCAACAACCCGTGGGACGCAGGAACCTTGGAGTGGGCAACGTCCTCGCCACCGCCGAGCTATAATTTCGCACGCATTCCCATGGTTACCCATATCGAGCCGCTCTGGGCCGAGCGCGAGGCGCTCCCTGTAGCGACCGGGCTCCGCGTCGATGCGCGCGAACTCCTCATCTCGACCTTGGCCGAAGCTTATCCCGATATTCGCGAGAAATCGGCCACACCGTCGATCTGGCCGCTTTTTGCGGCGCTAGCCGTCGGCGGCACGTTTCTCTATTCGATCTTCACGCCTTGGGCGATCGTCTGGGGCGCCGCGCCGATCGCCATCACGTTGATCGGTTGGTTCTGGCCCAAGGGCGATCCGGAGGACCAGGAATGAAGCAGCGCGCCGCCGCCGATCTTTCTGGCCTGCCGACCTTCGGGCACGGTCCGCGCAGCCCCACCTGGTGGGGCACGCTCGGCTTCATGGCTTTGGAAGGCACCGGTTTCGCGCTGGCAGCGGGCGCATATCTCTATCTTGCGCTGTCGTGGCCAGCGTGGCGGCTTAGCGCACCGCAGCCTGACCATTGGCCCGGAACGATCGTGACGATTTTGTTTGTCGTCAGCCTTGTGCCCAACCACGTCCTCCACCGCCACGCCAAGCAATGCTCCATGGTTCCGGTGCGGATCGGCCTGGTGGTTATGTCGCTGCTCGGCATCGCTCCGCTCGTCGTGCGCTGGTTCGAATTCCCCGCCCTCAACATCTATTGGGACACCAACGCCTATGGATCGATGCTCTGGGTGCTGCTTGGCCTGCACACCACGCACCTTATAACCGATGTCGGCGACACCATCGTGCTGACAGTGCTGATGTTCACGCGCCACGGCTATAGCGGCCGGCGCTTCGGCGATGTCGGCGACAATGTCTTCTACTGGGATTTCGTGGTCCTGACCTGGATCCCGATCTACGTGCTCATCTATTGGGCGCCGAGGCTAGGCTGAGATGCGAGCGTTACGGTTGGGAACGTCTTGGGGTGGTCTTCTGTCAGGTCCGCTGGCCTGGGCGGTCTCGACACAGCTGAATTATGCGCTGGTGCCTTGGCAATGCAACCGCCAGGTGCCGGTCGTGCTTCCCGTGGCGCTGCTGCTCGTCTTGTTGTCGCTGCTCGGCGGGGCGCTGTCGTGGCGGGCGAAGCAGCGA
Organism: Mesorhizobium sp. M7A.F.Ca.CA.001.10.2.1; assembly: GCF_003998575.1. Taxonomy (NCBI): domain Bacteria; kingdom Pseudomonadati; phylum Pseudomonadota; class Alphaproteobacteria; order Hyphomicrobiales; family Phyllobacteriaceae; genus Mesorhizobium; species Mesorhizobium sp. M7A.F.Ca.CA.001.10.2.1. The sequence continues at coordinate 3,325 of NZ_RZQY01000022.1, forward strand.
GGCGGTGCCGCATTCAAGCCGGAGCGTACGCGCGGCACAGAGCGCTTCGTCGCCAATCTCGGGATGTTGTCGGCGTTGCTGTTTGCGCTTGTGATCCTCATGCAAGGCAGCGCGGCGCTGATCCTGGATGAGTGCCTGCGATGAACCTGGACGCGCTGTTCCCTACTTCCATCTGCTACGGCGCCGCCGCGCCCGGGGCCGGGTGGACGCTCGCGCTGCCCATCACCCTGCCACTCGCCGTGCTTGCCCTGATATATGTCGTTGGCGCTGGCCGGCTTTGGCGGCGCAGCAGCCGCGGCAGGACTCTGCGGCTGCGCCAGGCTCTGCTGTTCACGGCCGGATGGAGCGTGTTGACAGCCGCATTGGTCAGCCCGATTCATGTGCTCGGCGAGCAGGTCTTTGCGGCGCATATGATCGAGCATGAACTGCTGATGGCCGTGGCGGCGCCGCTGTTGGTCTCTGCCTGCCCGACTGCGGCCTTGATGTGGGGCCTACCCATCCGGTTCCGGCGCGTTCTGGGAATTGCCGGACACGCCAATTGGCTGAGGGTGGTCTGGGCCTTCGCAACGCGGCCGATCAGCGCGACCATTATCCACGGCATTGCTATATGGATTTGGCACATTCCGGTGTTGTTCGAGGCCGCGCTCGAACGCGGCGTACTGCACTATGCACAGCACGCGAGCTTCTTCGGAACAGGGCTGCTGTTCTGGTGGGTCCTCTTGCCGCGTCCCGGCCGCCAGCATGCCTATGGGAGCGCAGTGATGCACCTCTTTGTCACCTCGCTGCATACCGGGCTGCTCGGCGTTCTCCTGTTGCTCTCGCCACGCCTCTGGTACCCGGAGAACGCCGTGGGAGCGGCACTGTGGAATTTGAGCCCCCTGGAGGACCAGCAACTTGCTGGGCTGGTGATGTGGGTTCCGGCTGGATTGATATATGGCGGCGCAGCGCTGCTGCTGGCCGCGTTGTGGATCAAGGCGAGCGGAAGGAGGGAGGCGGCGCATGCGTACGAGCGTGTCTAAACTGCTTGCCGCCGTCATCGCCGCGCTGGTGCTGCTCGTCGCGGCCGTGGCCGGAATGACCTGGTGGTCCGATCGGGCCGCGCGCGTCCGCCACGAGGCGGAGGCGGCCACAGGCGGTGACACTGCGAGGGCCTTGCCGATCATGACTGCGAATGGCTGTTCCGGCTGCCATACGATTACGGGCGTGCCGGGCGCGCAAGGGCAGGTCGGTCCTCGCCTGGATGCCAGTCTTGCTGACCGCGTCTTTATCGGCGGCGGGCTGGCCAACAATCCAGAGAACCTGATCCGCTGGATACGATCGGCCAGGGAAATCAATCCGCACACCGCCATGCCGTCGACCCGGATAACAGAGCAGCAGGCGCGCGATATCGCGGCTTACCTCTACGCTCTGAAATGACTCGAGCGGTTCACCGTTTGAACAACAACGCCGGCCCTTCTGAAGAGACCGACTATCGTTGATCCAGGATCATTCAAGCTAGGTTTGACGCTGAGACGGATCGGAAATCCGTTCACGCACGGCATGCTCGGTTTTGTCTGCCGTGGACTTCACGACCTCGCCGAGCTGATCGGCCATCGTGCCTGCTTCCATATTTTTCCGGCCAGCTTCCTGCTTGATGGTCTCATAGGCGTCGGCGGCGACCTGCTTGGCTTCATCCAGACCCCTGTCGAGCATGGTTTCGGCGGTGTCGCGAAGCTTGTCGCCATAGGCGCCTAGTTGCTCATCCTCCGTTGCGGTATGGGGCAGCATTGCACCTATGGCGGCGCCGATGGCGAGACCGGCGGCCGCTACGGCCAAGGGTTGGTTCTCAAACAGTTCTTGGGCAGAGCGGGTGGTTTTCGCCGCCATCTCGCCGGTCACCGATCTTGCAGTGGCCGTGCTGCCCGTCAAACCCTCGGCGGCGTTGCTTGCCGCGCTCGAAACGGTATCGCTGACGCTGGTAGCAGCCGACGACAACGATGTGGCGGCATCGGAAAGCGTGCTGCCAAGGCCTCCACGCTCCCCGTCATCATGTCGTCCCGGCGCCGAAGGCATGGAGTATCCAGCCGAACCGTGGGGGGTGTTTGAGGTACCGCTGCCGAACATCAGCCAAGCCAGACCTGCGCCCACCATGGTGACCGGCAAAGGATTGTCTCGGACCTGCGTTCTGAGATTGCTGAGCATGGCCGAGCTCTCCCCTCCCGAGAACAGCCCGGTGAACTCATCCAGCAATTGTCCGGGCGTCATCTTGCCTCGAATGGATTCGGCGGTCTCCATCACCCGGGCGCGGGCTGCCTCGGCCTCGCGTTCAAGTTCGGCTGCGGATTTCTCTTTCATCTCACCTGTTCCTTGATCACGCTCGCGTCGCGCTTAAGCTGTTCCTGGGTCCGGTCGGGGGTAAGTTCCGAAGGCGCCATGCTGGCCATCCCGGTCCGCAGCAGGATGACGCCGAGGACCGCCACGACCACACCGACCAGCAGGGAAGACCACCCCGCGCCTAGCCCTGCCCGCGTCAGTGCGATAACGAGTGCCTGCAGCAACACCAATAGCGCGGCGAGCAGGCAAATCGCGCCGCCCAGTACTTCCGCGGCACCTGCTCCGGCTTTGGCAAGCTTTTCAGAGAGCTCCGCCCGAAACAGCCTTGCCTCGGTTTGCACCAGTGGTGACATTCTGGGCCAAGTCGGTGATCAGTCCGGTAAGGCTGGGATTGTCCTGGGTGTTCATCTGTCCTGCTCCGCGTTCTGCGTGGCCCCATCATCGCCGACGAGGCCCGAATCCTGCGAACGATCAACGGACCAACCCTGTGCCTGATCGGTGTGTGATTTGAGGTCTCCCGCAGCATCCTGGAATTCTGGACCCGCCGGCGGAGAAGCCTTGATGAACCGCCCGAGAGCCAATCCGGCCAATACCGATCCGGCAAGCAGGACACCGGGATTTTGCCGGCCAAAGGACTGCACGTCCTCCAGGACCTGGCCGAACGGTTTCTGTTTCAATGACGATGAAAGCCGCTCCAAGCCACCGGCGGCATCCAATGCGAACTTCGATGCGTTCCTTTCATCGTTGTTGGCCAGATGGTCACTGGCCGCGCGCAGTGCGCCGCCCAGCGCCGCCAGACTCGATCCGATGTCGCGCTGAGCTTCCTCCGCCTTGTCGGAAATCGCATCCCTGGCTTCAGATGCATAATCGCCAGCCTTACGGGTCACCGTGTCACGCGCGTCGTGAAGCAGCTCGCTGGCACGTTCTTGTTCCTGGCGAAGCCTGTCGGAAACGTCGCTTTTCGCCTTGTCGAAATCGGTGGGCTGTCCGCCCTGATCGTTCTCATGCTGCATGGGCCACCTAGTGAAGACCGAGGAAGGAGAGGACCGCGAGCACGACAACGATAAGGCCGATAAGATAGATGACACTGTTCATGTGCACGTCCTCCGTGGCTTCCCAACTTCGTGGAACCTCCGATGTTCCACTAGGTGAAAGCATTTATGATCAGGCTGAAACGGAGAGCTCGTCAGGCACGCAACAATCAGGAATGAGCTGAGCTGCCCCTCGTGCGGAGCTTCAGTGGCTCGAGTACAAACCTTGTGCTCCCGACTGCGCACGGGTCGAGCGGAAGGCCGCCGGTTGCCTCGGCTTTGGCTGACCTTTGTCTATTCGGCTGTCCGCCTGTCGATCATCTGCTCGCTCTGGACGCCCGGCACGTCCCTGCGCTGTTAGACGCCTTCAACGAAGCGAGGATGAAGGCATAGAATACGTGCTGATGTTTCATTCTCCTGCGGGAAGGAGCAGAGATATTCAGTTCGCCCATGTCTTCGAACGCCGCGAGCGACTGCTGCATGGTGTCGTGTGCACGCGCTCCGACGGATTGTTCCGTCCGAGCAACACCTAAATCATGCAACCTTGGAAAACAGGGCGACGTCGCATCTGGCCAAGCCGTAGCGCCACCGATGATCGGTCGTGGCGACCCGGCTTTGGTAAAACAGCGAAAGTTGGCCCCCTTCGATCATCACGGTCGAGTGGCCGTTCTCTCCCGGCTGGCCTGGTTCCAGCACCGGTCCCATCGACACATAGGGTCCAGCAACATCATCGGCGATGGCAAAAAACACGCGTTGCCGGTTTCCCCGAAGGCCATTCGGGAGAAAGCAAGTGGCATTGAGAAGCACGCGGCCATCCGGCAATTCGACCAGTTGTGCGCCCTCTATCCCCCATTCGTAGTCGGGATCCTCTCTCGTGTTGTGGTGAGGAACTTCATTATGGTCGAGGATCTTGCCGATCCGCTTCCAAGGGCCGAACCATGAATCGGATTGGCTACGCGCGAGATAGATGTCGGGCTGTGGCACCCTGGTGAATTTTGGCATGGCGGAATAGACGAGGTAGCGCTTGCCGCCAATAACTGCGGGATGCGGATCGTAAATGCCATCTTCCTCCGTGTCCGGGATGGCGAGGATTGCCGGGCTAAGAACCACCCAATGGAACCCGTCATTGGAAACCGCATGCTCGCAGCGGCCACCAGACTTCATGAACTCGGTCTGGATGAACATGTGAAAGACGCCACTTTCGTGAATGACCCCCGGAGCCGCAACACCACTCCCATTGATAGGAAGCTCGATCGACTGATGCTCGGTCCACGGCCCATAAAGTTCCGGCGCCGTGGCATGCAGGATCCTCCACGTCTCGCTGGTCACCGTGCCGCTCGAGCCGAAGACGTGCCACAGGCTGCCATCAAAGACGGGGCAAGGGTCTTTGAGATCATCCACGCTTTGCGGATGAAACAGCGGAAAAACATTGGTTGAAAAGTCGATCTTCATATCAGCCCCGGAATTCGCCTGGCACGGACTCGCCAGTGATGCGGGCGAATCAACTTGATGTCCTGCACATTTTATAACCAGCGACTTAAACGCAAATACGGCAGGTCAGTTCTCCACCGACATTCCCCCGTCGCTCACGCTTTCAAAGCCCGGCGACGCGTGGTGGCCGTTCTCAGCTCCGCGGAAATGTCGTCGCATTCGTCATCCGAGCGGTGACTGAGAGCACTTCACTTCACCTTGGAACAACTCACGCGCGGGAAAGTTAGGAGCTGGCATCGAAGTCTATTTCTCCTCGACCCGCTATTAACAAATGTTAGTCGTAACATAAACCAAAGATTACGAGAAGGAACATCTCAATGGAAGCAGCCTTGGGCAGGGTATCCGCCAGTAAACACGTTGGCAGGGAAAATCTACTGGTTTGCTTCTCCCATTTGCGATGGAATTTCGTTCATCAACGGCCGCAGCATATCCTCACTCTTGCATCCATGAAGCAGAGAGTGATCTACTTTGAAGAGCCTGTTTTTGAAGAACTGCCACAGCCGCTGATGCGGACGAGCGAGGCGTCGCCAAACATTCTAATTGTGACACCAGTGCTTCCGCTCGGCGCGTCGGCCGCGAAATCAGATGCCGTCCAGCGGAGATTTGTTCAGCAGATCATAGCTTCTATGCCGCACAGCCGGCTGATCGCCTGGTACTACACGCCGATGGCTCTTCGCTTCACGGAGTTCCTTGACCCAGACATATGCGTCTACGACTGCATGGACGAACTCTCCGCCTTCAAGAATGCACCGCCCGAACTGGCGCAGATGGAAAAGGAACTTCTGCGCCGCGCCGATCTCGTTTTCACCGGTGGCCTGAGCCTGTTCGAGACCAAGCGCCGCCTGCATCAGGCCATTTACCCCTTTCCGAGCAGCATCGATGTCAAACACTTTCACAAGGCAAGGCTGCCAGGAAAGGACCCCATCGATCAGGCCGGCATTCCTCACCCGAGGGTGGGGTATTTCGGCGTCATCGACGAGCGGCTGGACGTCGACCTCGTGGCGCTAGCGGCGCGGACCATGCCGGACGTGCATTTCGTCATGATCGGCCCCGTTGTCAAAATCGATCCTGCAATCCTGCCGAAGGCCGACAATCTGCATTGGTTGGGCGCGAAGGCCTACTGCGACCTGCCCGATTATCTGCGCCATTGGGATGCCGGGTGGATGCCGTTTGCGCTCAACGAAGCGACCCGGTTCATCAGCCCAACCAAGACGCCAGAGTTTCTGGCGGCGGGCCTGCCGGTGATCTCGACGGCAATCGTTGACGTTGTGCGCAGCTACGGCGCTGCTGGGCTGGTGGAGATCGCCGACATTGACGACTTGGACAGCAAGCTGCGCTCCCTGCTTTTGCGACCGCGCGAGATGCTGCTGCCGCAAGTCGATGCCTATCTGGCTGACATGTCGTGGGAAAGAACATGGAAGGCCATGGCCGCTCACATTGAGGGCGCCTACCGACGCAAGAAGGTCGTCCCGCTCCGCAGGAGCGCATAGCCATGTTCGATTGGCTGATCGTGGGCGCGGGGTTTGCCGGCAGCGTGCTTGCTGAAAGGATAGCCTCCCAGCGTCATGAAAGCGTTCTCCTGGTCGACCGCCGCAGCCATGTCGGCGGCAACGCCTACGATTGCTACAATGAAGCCGGCATCCTCATCCATCGTTACGGGCCCCATATTTTTCACACCAACAGCCAGTCGATCGTGGACTACCTCTCGCAGTTCACCCAATGGCGCACATACGAGCACAGGGTTCTGGCGGCGGTTGACGGGAAACTGCTTCCCATCCCGATCAATCTCGACACGATAAACCGCCTTTATGGCCTCGAGTTGAATTCCGCACAGTTGGAGGAGTTCTTCGCATCGCGGCGCGAGACGGTAGAGGACGTGCGAACGGCCGAGGATGTTGTCGTCAGCACCGTGGGACGCGAGCTCTACGAGAAGTTCTTCCGTGGTTATACAAGGAAGCAATGGGGCGTCGATCCGAACCAGCTGAGCAAATCAGTGACGGCACGAGTGCCGACCAGGACCAACCGCGATGATCGCTATTTCAGCGACAGCTTCCAGAAGATGCCTGCCGGTGGATACACGAGGATGTTCGAGCGCATGCTCGGTCACCCGAACATCAAGGTCATGCTGCAGACCGACTTCCGCGAAATTCGTGACAAGATACCCTTCAACCGCCTGATCTATACCGGCCCGATCGACGAATATTTCGGCTGGCAGCTAGGGCGTCTTCCTTATCGTTCGCTCCGTTTCGAGCACGTCACACTCGACCAAGAGCAGTTTCAGCCGGTTGCCGTCGTCAACTACCCCCAGACGGAAGATTACACCCGCATCACCGAATACAAACATTTGACCGGCCAACGGAGCGTGCGGACCAGCCTGACATACGAATATCCCACCGATATCGGGGACCCGTACTATCCGGTGCCGCGGGCCGAAAACGAAGAGCTCTACAAGCGCTACGAAGCGCTCGCCGCAACCTGTCCCGACGTGTGGTTTGTCGGCCGCCTGGCAACCTACCGCTACTACAACATGGATCAGGTGGTCGGGCAGGCCCTGGCAACCTTCGCACGCATTCAAAAGAGCGTCCCGGAATGGGCGGGCGTGGGGAATGCGTCGTTGGCCGAAGGGGCGCTGTAGCTCCCCCACCTGGACCCGGGAGCATCGGCGCGGGGCCGACAGGCGCTCGCGCAGTCCCTCGTGCAGCTCATGTATTTAACGCGTCGGGTTCGCCGCGAACAAAGCTTGCTGGCGGGCCAATTCGTCCGCGACGGGCTTGTGGACGTGTCGGCTGCCGTCCGCCTGGACGACTGAAAACAATCCCACCTCCGCATGCCGCGAATTGTCCCAGCCCGGATAGGCGGTTACCGGGTAAAGGCAAATACCTTCGATCGGGGCTTTGAGGCTTTCTGCGGCACGCACCTCGTCGCAGACATAGTGGAGCCAAGCCGGCCCGCCAGACCCCTCGGAGCCGGTCTCGGCGATGAACATAGGCTTGCTGTATCGATGCGCGACTTCGATCAGCATCTCCGATAGGGCACGGTACTCGTGATGCCCCATCGGAATCGTCGGCCCGTTTAGGTACCACTGATTGTGTGGATAAAAATTCAAGCCAACGACGTCGACGACATCTTCGCTCCCACCCAGCTCAGGTTCGGCCCGGCCCAGCAGCATGTCGTAAGCTTCGAACTGTCCCTGACGGGCATTTTCGGCCCGGCGCCGTTCGGTGCGGGTCCGGTCGCGAGGAGCGATGTGGATAAGCGGCTCGGCCCAGACAAATCTGCAAGCGGGATCGACCTCCCGCATCGCGCGAACGCCGGCTATTGCTGCTTTCACGAGGTGCCGCTTGAACCATCCCCGCCTCTTCGGGCCGACGCGGGGGAAATAGCCGACCTCAACAGCCCAGGCGAAAAACGAAATTTCGTTGATCGGGCACAACAGAGGCGCTGTACCGGCGATTGAACGATGAACCCTCACAGCTTCCGCGGCGAACGAGGCATAGGCATCGATGAAATGCATCGATCCCTGATCAACATGGTCGGGAGATCCGTAGTGGAAGATGTCCCAGATGATCCGGACACCTGCCGATTGCGCTGCTTCGACCATCGGCGTCCAGCTTGACCAGTCATAGGTTCCAGGAGCGGTTTCGATGAGGTGCCAGCGCAAGCCGTCGCGGATGGTACGAAGACCGAGTTCGGCGCAACTGCGGTAGTCGCCCAGGGCATGCAAATAATGCGACGTCGCGCGGATAAGATCGAGGCGAACGCCGTCCTTGCGCCGGTGCGACGAGCACTCGAAGCCAGCCATGAAAAAACTGGCGAACGGCGACGTGCCCGCAATCGAAGTCACCTCATTGCCTGCGCTGTGTCCTGCTTCGCTCATGCGAAGTCTCCTTAGGGCATTTGGGCTCAATCTCGGCTGCCGAATGCAGATCGGGAACAGCCATAGCAATCCGGCAGCCGTCTCTCATCCGTCAGGCTGCACATTAGTCTTGTGCTTAACGGGATGGTACCAAACCGGATGGTCGAGCCTTTGTTCCCGATCGAACCCACCGGAGGCCAGACAGCAGCCAGGGAAGAAGCTGGCAAGGGAAGTCGGGGGGCGAGGCACACAGCCGTCATCGGATCATCCACCGCTCCGACGAAGGCAAGGAACAGTACGTTCAAATTCGACTTTCCGACATCGATCATGCCAGGCGAGAGGATCGCAGCGACGTCGCCTGGAGTATCTCAGGAGCCGCTCCGCCGATCTTTCCCGGTAAAGCCCGTCATTCGCTTCAAGCGGGAACATTGGTTGCCTCAGCAAGTTTGATCGCCATAGCAATGGCCGCAGCGGGCGGGCGCACAGATGAGACATCTGGTCAAAGATATCCTGATCGAGATCGCTGAAATGCTTCCGGCCATCACTCAAAAGGGCGAAAATTCGGCCGAAGCACTGCCCGTCCATGCGCCGAACTTCCCCCACGATCTGGAGCCGGTGATCAGGGCAGACCCTTCCTACCAAGTGCCATCGCAACGCACCGACGATCGGCATGAATCAGTCGCAGTCCCGAGCAAGCCGCAAGCTCTATGGAGGGATATGGTGCCGGCTGTGACGATCGTACCTTTGCCAGTCACTGTAGATGAAGGCGCGGTCAACGCTCACGCCTCCGACGGGCAGCATGCACGGCGTCGAGTGCCGAGCGAACGGCTTCAACGTTTGAGGCGTGAGGCTGGGCTCACGGCCTGAAGATCCAGCGGCCGTTGGGCCTGCGCCTCTTTATCGCGCATCGCTTCGGCGCCAACATGAACTTTGCTCACACCCAGTACGCTTCTAACCTAGCACTGCAATTGCACTGGTTCTTTTCAGCACCGCCGCGTTGGTGATCGCTATCTTTGACTATGCTGATTTGCGGCTCTTGGCCTTTGGCCGGTCTTGGCCGATGCCTTCCTTGGCGAGGCTCTTTCGGAGAACCGAGGCCAGGTCGACCACGTTCTCCTTGGGTTTCGGCGCTGGTTTCGGCGGTTTTTTGCCCTTGCGCTTGGCGTCGATCATGGCAATCAACGCATCCTCGTAGGTGTCCTCGAATTTCGAAGGATCGAACTTTGTTACTTTCTTGTCGATGAGAAGCCCCGCGATTTCGAGCAGATCCGCATCGTATTTTGGGCTTTTCACGTCATTGAAGACGGTGTCTTCCGATGTCATCTCATTGTGGGTCCGTAGCTCGGTCAGCAACATCCCTTTTCCAAGGGGCTGTATCAATACTTCGCGCCCGCGCTGATAAAGTACGACGCAGGAGCGTGCCGCAACGCGCTTCTTGGCCATCGCATCGCGCAGGACGGCAAAGGCCTCCAGAGAGGCACCGTCTGCCGGGATCAAGTAGTATGGCTTCTCCAGAAAGCGTGTGTCGATTTCGGCAACCGGAACGAAGGAATCGATGTCAAGTGTATGCTGCGACGTCAGTTTCAGTTTCTTTATCTCGTCCGGCTCGACGTGAATGAAATCACCCTTGTCCGCCTCATACCCTTTGATCTGATCCTCGGCTTCGACAACATCGCCGGTCTCTTCATCGACATAAGCGCTTTTGACGGGTAAACCGTCCTTGCGGTTCAAAATCTTGAAGTGGATCTTGGATGCCTCACTTGTGGCACCAACTATCTTCACCCCGCATGACACGGAACCGACCCTCAGAAAGCCCTTCCACACAGCGCGTGGCGCAACCATGCCGTTTCTCCTAGACCTCGATCTCGGCACAACGTCAGGCACACGGTTCTGTTCCGCGACGTGCGCCGGCGTCTTTCCACCCGATCGCAGGAGCAGACGTTGCTTTCACAAGCACACGAGGTGCTCAAGGGTGCTTCAAATGCATCGGAGCTCTGGCTCAGTGCGACAAAAAGCGTTCGCGTAAGGGAGTCGGCAGGATCAAGCGGACCAAGCTCGGGTTGAGTGACCGTGCCGACCTTAACTGGACACAAGCGTGGGCCGAATGACCTGACGCATACGCTACCGGCATAAGGGGAATGCTACAATTAAGCCTGGAGGACTTGTTGTGAACATGGCGCAATTTATACCCGAGTTGCAACGGTAATCACGTTCCCGGACCGAATAGTATCACGGCGAAGCCGTGCTACTCTGGCGTCCCAAGCCCTGCCAACTATTCCCCGTAGGTCATCGGCCGATTCCTCCAAGACATAGCAACTCAGTCGACATTCCGCCCGCAGGATCTCCCCTTGCGCAGAAAGCTCCTTGTGCTGGCGAATAAGATCATCCAGGCGGTCCAGATAAGGTGCGCGGCTCATCAGCCTTCACCCCGCAGCATCTCTTCGAAAGTAGCTTCATCGAAGTAGGCTCCGGAGTGCTGGAACAGCCACATCAGACGGGCGCTCAGTGCCTCGGCCTCGACGCTGCCTTCTGCTAGCGCACGCTCTTTGCAGGCCCGCTGAAACACCTGCTGTAGGAGGGCGAGTTCTTCGGGATTTGCAACGCCGATGGTAGCGGGAGCGGTCATGGCTTCCTCCGTTGGGGCGGAAGCATGTTCTTCGCTCACAGCCGGCGGTGCCCTGAAACTACCGCCGATGAGAGTAGACTACGCTCATATTGGCGAGAGTCGATTGAATAATAATTTAGTCACGACAGGCAGGAGCATTCTAATGCCGCTCTTTCAAAAATCGGGCTTCACGAAGCAGCGAATTCCAATCCGTGCCGATAAGCTTGATCAGACCGCGCGCATCCGGCTCCGAAATGCCGACTTCTTCAGACAAACGTCGGGCAAGCAATTGCTCATTGCCCTTCTTCACACGGCCGTCGCCATCCTTTTTCATTGGTTCCTCCTTGGGAAGCCAACTTACGGAATGACCTTTCGTTTCATGGAATAAGAAAAAAGCCCGCCGTCCCATTAGCGGCAGCGGCGGGCCGTCCCTGGGATAATGGGACTCGCTGGGGTGTTGGTTTCCCCTGCTGTCGCGGGCGGTGCAAAGCAGGTGCCACCTGGGGTGAACCAACACGGCACACCTCGCGGGCGACTCGCCGCGAAACGACAAGACCTTGGTCTGGTATCGACCCCCCGTGCCGACCTAGCACGACGGGCGTTCGAGAGCGGCTACACCCTGAGAGTCGACCCCTTTGCATCAATCTGGAACAGGGCAACAGTTCCAAGACACGTCAGCAGCCTTCCGTGGTCTTTTTCATCTGGCCAGGAGCAGCCGAGTTAGCATCGGTATCCTGTTGACCTGGCGCGGCCTGCTTGGCGCTGCCAGTTTGTTGACCTGGAGCGCAGTCCTTGGCGGAGTTCGAGTTAGAGTTCGTTCCACTCGTGGTGGTCGAATCCGTTCCCTGATCGGTCGTAGTGCTCGGCATTGTCTGGGTCGTCGAGGTCGACGATCCGCCTGTGGTCGTGGTGGTCGATTGCGCAACAGCGAGGCCAGTTGACAGTACCATAATGGCTGAAGCCAAAAGAACCTGTTTCATGATCAACTCCATATTGGAATGTCCCTTCGGTACCGAACTTCGCTGCGAAAAGACGGTTCCAAGAAAAATTCGCAATCGCACGCACCTCACGTTTGGACGGGCCCGCACCACTTGCGCGCGTCGGGGCGAGCGTCAGCGGGTAAGCGACCTAGGCCTTGGATCGACCTTTCTTGAATGATTGCGAAGCCTTGGCTTCGGCAGCAAAGCGTTGTTCTCGAAGTCGCGCAGTTTTTGTATCTCGCGCCTCTCTCTCGGCCGCGTTAGCAATCTTTGCCTCACGGTCTGCGCGCTCCAATCGGTCTTTGTCGACGCTTCGCCGGGACACATTGGCCTCCTACCAGAAGACCGTTGAATTTACAGTTTGCTAAAATGTTCCCCGCGATACGGCATGTTCCACGCAATGTGGCGGACTTCCCGGCTCTTCCGGGGAACCAGCAATGCAAAAGCCCGCTACCGGGAGGCAGGGGCCTTGAGAGACAGGCAACTTGGAGAAGGGCCGGCCCCAACAAGCTTCCTTTTGTAGTACCAATTAGTGCCGCCTTTAGTCAGTCGGCCCCGAGCTGAGGGGCGATGAGCTGGGCGAAGCCCTCACCGCCGACAGTCGCTCACGCTTGTCAAAATGAGCCTCCTGATAGGTCTTCTTCATTCGCTATCTCCCTTCGGCTACCGCATAATCACATACCGCGTTGCCTCGGTTTGGGTGCGTGTCAATCGCAAGCCAAACGCGAGATGGCTAAGGGATTATCACCCCTTTCTCGCCTGCCGCTTTCTTTCTTGTGGCTTGTGCGGAATTCTGGCGGGCTCAACGGAGCTGGAGCCCCTGATGTGACGTCAAAAATTCGAACCCAGCCTATGTCATAGGTTAATGCGCGGCTCGGGCGGCTCCCTTAAGGGTGCGGCATATTCACGTCGGGAGCGTTGCCGCACCCCAAGCGAGCAACCGAACGGGGCCTCAACCCTCTGGCGCTGGGCACTGAGGTCCCGGCCAAGGTCCTGGGTGCGTTCGCGTCTTGAGTTCCCAACTGCCGACCATCAGTCCGGCGCCTCTTTACGGCTACTCGGAACTTTTGAAGCGAATGCAAGTTCGATAATCAACATCAGCTAGGTAGCCAATTTGTCACCCACCTCATCCTTGGATGTCCTTATTCGCAAGCTCCAGAGCATCTCGGATCTCCGAGAGGGCGATATCGAGGTTTTGAAAGGCATCCAGATTCAGGAGAAGGATTTTTTGGCCAACTACGACCTGGTGCGTGAGGGTGACCGCCCTGTCAATTCGTTCGTGGTTTTGGATGGCCTGCTCGGTTCAACCAAACTTACCGGCGATGGCAAACGGCAGATTACATCCTTCTTTGTGGCTGGAGATATTCCCGATCTGCACGGACTGCATCTGTCGGTCATGGATTGCAATTTTACGACCCTGACAGCAGCCAGACTCGGCTTCATGCGACATGACGCTCTTCGCACCATTTGCGAACAGCATCCTCGAATCGCGACGGCTTTTTGGCGGTCGACGCTGATCGATGCAGCGATTTACAGAGAATGGGTAACGAATGTGGGAAGACGCGAGGCATACACGCGCATGGCTCACATCTTGTGCGAACTGATCTTTCGCTTGCGCTCGGTTGGACGCATTCAGGATCACGTCGCGGATCTTCCGATTACCCAGGCAGCACTTGGCGATGCATTGGGCTTGTCTACAGTCCACGTCAACCGAATGCTTCAGGAACTTCGACGTAGGGGCCTCATCGCCACGACGGGGTCAAGAGTGCATGCTCTTGATTGGCCCGGCCTCACTCGTGCAGGTGATTTCGACACGACCTACCTGCACCAAAGGACCCCCGCAGCTTAGTGGTGACGGAAGCTCTCGGATGGCACGATTTTTCTTTGATAGTGGCGATCACGATGTGGTCATCGAGGACGAAATCGGCATCGAATGTGCCGGTCTGGAGGAGGTGCGCCGCGCGGGCTTCGAGGGCCTTATCGACCTTACGAGAGATGTGCTTACCGAGGTGGACGGGCAGCAAGTATTTGTTGAAGTGCGGAACGAAAACGGCGACAGGATTCTGCGGCTGAGCATCTCGCTTCAGATCAAGTTGATGAGATAACGTGCCTGACTTGCTACGTCAGAATGCTGCCGAGTGCCGGCACATCGAATGGCATGAGCGGCGAGGAACGCCGCGTGATCGGACTATCGCCCGAAGACGCCGCCATTTCGACCGACGAACAAGTTCGGGTTCTCCCACACGAAGAAATCGGCAATTCACAGTCTCATACATGGCCCATCCAACCGATTTTTTATCGGTGTCGCGTATTTTTGTATGAAGTTCTGGAACGCGCATTCTCAGCGCTCGTTCATGTTGTCTCAGCAGTGGGTGGGTGTCGACGTGCAAAGAAAAGCGAATGAAGCAAGCCGGGTTGCGAAAGGCCAGGAGCTTGAGGTCGAACATCTTGTCGAGGTCACGGAAATTGACCCCGAGCAGGCCCGAACGCTGCTTCGCAAGCATGGAGCCGATTGGCCGAAGCTCAAAGACGAGGCGGAAGCTCTGAAGAAGGAAGACTAGTCGTCACCTTCCCAGCGGTTGGCGAGAAAGCTGTTCCAGCTCATCCTCATCCGTGATTCCCGCCTGGTAGTAAGCCAGAATGCGTGATGCGCGCCGTTCCCTCTGTTGCGGTTTCGTTTTTAATTTTGCTGCGTGCAAAGACGCGACTGAGCAGGGCAAGTTCTGATGGGGTGAAGGCGTCTCTATGCATCGCATCTCAGCTCCCGTGCGCCACCGTCTCTAGAGGGGGCCGAGGCGGGCTGAAGCTGTGGTTGCAGCCTCTGACGCCGGCCAGCAAGAGATCGCAGAACGGGTCGTCCGGCGCGCGCTAACGCTAGACAAGAAAGAATGTTCCGCGCGTTTTTCGGACACTAAACAAAAAGGCCCAGCCCGAGCCAGCAACGGCCTTTTACCGGTCTACGTGTGATCTCCTTCAACCATATCCGGAAAGCCTCTTCCTTGACGGGAATTTCTGGGCTTGCTGTGCGTTTAAAGTTGAGAATGGCAGTTATGATCTTGGACAGAAAGAATGGCTTGGCGCGCCGAGTTGCCAGAGCCACGAAAGCCCGCCCCAGACAAAGCCGAGACGGGCCGAAGCTGCATCGACAGCCTCGAGGCCCAGACAATGAGAAAGGATTGTAGGCCTGCAGCCAAACCTCTTACCGCAGGGAATGTTCCGCGGCTGTAAACTGTCGGTGGGAGTATCATGACCTTTCGGGATCGACATTCTCGGCCAGTTACGGCAACTCCTTGTCGGCCGTCGAGATGTTGGCACGCGCCATCAAGGCAGCCAAGAGCTCGATCAGCCGCGTGGTCTTCATGTTCGTTGAGAAGGCTGATCCGCAAATCCAGTCCGCTCGGCGCTCTCAAGCTCTCTATGGGCATGCGACGCGGCAATGGCAGCCTGTCCAAAAGCGACGGCTATCTGGTTCAACGCTTTGACAACGTCACCAATGGCGTACATGCCTTGGATGGAAGTCTGCTGATGCTCGTCGACTGTGACATAGCCCTCTTCACAACATCTTGCGCCTACCACCTCGGCGAGTTGAGAATGTACCTTGCACCCCAGTGCCAGATAAATGGCATCGAAGCGGGATGACGTCCCATCTTTCAAAATCGCCTCGCAACCGTCTGCTGTCGGGCAGAGTGTGTCGAGAGCGTCACCGATGACTATGCCTCTTGCCCTCGCGGCACGACGAGTGCTGGGCGAAAAGTCGGATGCGTCGCTTCCAAGCACCGTTATAAGTGGTGTAAACCGACTGAGGAAAATAGCCTCTTTAAAGGCTCTCTCGTCGTGCCCGACGACCGCAATCTTCTGGTCGATCGCCTCATACCCGTCGCATACAGGGCAGAGTCGAACCACACCTGCGGCAATTGCTTCGCGTAGACGCGGAATGACAGGTGTCGTGTCGGTGATCCCTGTCGCCATAAACACCTTGCGTGTCCGGATTGCGCCGATCGAGGTCTCAGCGACGAACCCCCGATAGGCAGGGGCGAGGGAGTAGACCTGCCCCTCAACCAGAGTGGCTCCATACAAGGTGGCGTGACGTCGAAGGCGATCCAGAATATCGGCTCCACTTATCCCTTCGGGAAAGCCAGGACAGTTATGGCTCGTTGGGATCAAGGCGGCACGAGGATCGCCGGCATCGATCACCAGCACGCGATGGCGAAAACGCGCAAGATATTGAGCGGCGGTCAATCCCGCCGGCCCGCCTCCAACGATCAGGACATCTTCGGTCTCGGCGGTCGGTCGGCTGACGTGGCTGTTGTGCATAGTGCGGCGCGTTAACGGCGAACGATTTCGTTCGTGCGATGTTCAAAGGGCGGTCTCGGGACATCTGACTCGATGGCAACAGCGTAGAAATCAGGCTTCAACCCGATCGCAAGACGCCAGGCTCCTCTGTTTCCTTGAGCTCTTCCGTATCCTTGGGCGCGGCGACCAGATCCTGGAATCCGAGAGTAGCGACGAGATAGCCTGCCTCATCATAAACCTTCGTCACCCAACTGGTCGGGTCCACGCCATCGACAATTCCGTCGAGCATGGCCTCCTTGGCAGCGCGCTTGGCCTCTCTGATAGCCTCGTCTCGATCAGCCATATCGGCAAAGATTGCTGGCTGCGACATGCCTTCGATAAACTCGAAGCGAAATTTCGGCATCGGTTGCTCCAGTCACGTGCCAGCGGATCGGCCATTTCTGGCAGGTTTGATGGTCAACGCGGCGGTGTCGAAAAGGATGCAGCGGGTGGTGTGCGCATCACCATCTACCGTCAGGCAGCGTTGCTGCCTGCCATCTCCCAATCGTCCCGCCAACGTGCTCGCACGGCAATCATCAGCGTGGCCGCTTCGGTCATTCCTGTTTGGAATAGCCTGATCAGCTCTCTGGCCACGGCATAGGCGGCCGCCGTGTCAGGCAAAATAGCAAATTCCTGGCACAGCGCGTCAAATGCCGCGCGAAGGATGTTCAGGTCACTGGGGTAGAGAGCGTCCGTGTGCATGCGGATGGTTCGATTAAGCATCAGGCTCCTCCGAATGGGCGAGAGTGCGATCGTCGCTCCCAAGCAGCGAAACCCGTTACACAGCCGCTGACCACGGCTTTATGCGGGGCAGCCCACCAATTGTCATTAAACTATGATGCACTCGGCCGGTGTTCATGCATGAAAATCGCCATATGGCCCATTCATCGCTTAACCTTCGCGCAAGGATGTTGATGGCGAAGCCCTATACTCCAACGCCTATAACTCTTCGCGACTGGCCGCATTATTTAGTCCGACCAAACCGCGGGCAAAATGGGGCAACTCACGAGATCGTTCATGCTGCTGACACTCATGCTGAACAACGTGACATAGACGAAGTTGCCGAAGGAAGCAGAAGAGCACCCGCGTCGGACACAGGAGATGGTGTCGGACAGCTCACCATGGCATCGCGCAACAATATGCCAGCCGTCATCATCGGCGGCTCGGTCCTTGTGCGGCGCAAGCTCAGAACAGCAAAACGTCCACCAACTCGTAACCGGCGCGATTGATGGGGAACAACGTGCAGCGGAACTTACCAAGCGACTGCTTGCCTTTTTCTCGCCAGCAATCGCTGGGGCCGAAGCGGCCGAATCCGAATCGCCACGTCTCCGATATGAGCGAATTGCTGAACCCACCGCTGCGAGACTATCCAAATCGAGACCGTGCTCGCTGCGAGACCATGACATGTGAAGGTCGATGCAGGACACCTGGAAAACGCGCGCTGCTCAACTGTACCTTTTGTTGAATCACGGCGGGGCGGTATGATGCCTCGTGGGAACCAGGGGCACTGCCGCGAGTTCTTTGGAATGGCAAATCATTCGGTCACAAGCGTGCTTACCTCAATTGGCACATTGACCTCCCGTCCCGCTGCATTCCTGGTCTTGTTGGCTTACGCCATCCTTTGGATGATCTTCGAGCGACAGAGCTTGGATTGGCACGGAGCCGCAACATTGTTTACTTGGGCGATGACGCTGTTCATCCAGCGCGCGGAGCACCGCGACACTCAAGCGATCCACGCCAAGCTTGACGAGATTCTGCGGTCAGATCACGCGGCTTCAAACATCACGCGGATCGATGATGAAGAGCCCGAGGAGATCGAAAAGCATCGCCATCGCCAGCAGCGGGGCGATTGACGTGCAGCCTCTCGGTTCCGTGGCGTCAGGCGCCCGCAAGAAGACCTCCGGCATTGAGCTTTGGCGAAAGGTGCTCATCTATCTGGCCATCGCCACCATGACCAGCCTGCTCACGGTGTTGATCATAAATCTTACTCCAGAGCCGCGCGTTCTACGATCAATCGTTCCCCATCGTTTCGACGCTACGGATCCCCAATTTTCCAAGACGATGAGCAGCTATTCGCAAGGGCAGATGTTCGATTCCAATGCGGTCCAAACTCTCATCAACGGAGACGAAATATTTCCGTCAATGCTGCAAGCAATCGGGGCGGCTCGATCCAGCGTCGACATGGAAACATATATTTATTGGTCAGGAGCCATCGGCTACGAGTTCGCGATCGCATTGGCGGCGAAGGCCAGCGAAGGCGTGGAAGTCCGTGTGAACGTCGACTGGGTTGGCAGCCTTCCCTTCGACGAGGACTTGATCCACATCATGACCACTGCCGGTGTGAGATTCGAACGCTATCGGCCTTTACGCTGGTATACGTTGGACCGAGTAAACAACCGAACCCATCGCAAACTGCTGATCGTCGATGGCCGGATAGCATTCACTGGCGGCGTCGGCATTGCCGATAATTGGCGCGGGAACGCACGCAACTCGAATGAAGGGCGCGACACGCACTACCGGATCGAAGGACCCGCCGTGTCCGCATTCCAAGCGGCGTTCGCGGAAAACTGGCTTGAGACGACCGGCGAGACATTGCAGGGCGGGAAGTTCTACCCTGCAGTTGCGCCCGCTGGTGGGATCGATGCCCAGTTGATACTTTCTTCGCAGCCAAACGGCTCGGAGAACATGGAGTTGATGATGTTGGCAGCAATAGCCGCGGCCAAGGATCATCTGCGCATCGGCATGGCCTACTTCGTGCCCGACGACATAGCCCTGCAGCAGATTCTTGATGCAAGGAAGCGAGGCGTCTCGGTCGATGTCATCGTTCCCAATTGGCTGACGGATGTGCCCATAGTGCGAAAGGGTTCACGTTATTTCTGGGGCGAATTGCTCAAAGCCGGTGTGCGCATTTTTGAGTTTCAACCCACAATGTACCACCCGAAGCTCTTGATCGTCGATGAGGTCTGGGTGAGCGTTGGCTCGGCCAATTTGGATGAGCGTTCCCTGCGCCTCAATGACGAGGCCACCCTGAACGTCTACGGCATGGAATTCGCGCGAACGCAAATAGACATCTTCAACGAGGACCTGAAACGATCAAGGCCAGTCAGTCTGGAAGAATGGCAAGCGCGTCCACTAAGCGAAAAGGTCACCGACTACTTTGCCAGCAGGCTACGCTCGCAGCTCTAACGATGGCGAGGTTCCAGAGATGCAGAAGTCTCCGCGAGATCGCGCGGCATCGTACGCTTAAGACGCTCGCCAAGTCGCCATCGAACGCTGAGCCGTGGATCGTGGAATGACGGTGAGAGAGACTAGCCGACCGCCAAGACCGGCCTTTTTCGCAGCCGCGCCCGCATGACGACCAGCAGAACCGTTTCGTCTTTCATGCCACTCTGGAATAATTTTATGAGCTCGGCCGCAATCTGCTCGGCGTTGTAAGAGATCAGTTGAATCTCTGCTTCCCCGCAAAGCTTCTTGAGGACCGATTCCAGCAATCTCAACCCTTCAGGATAGATAGGT
>NZ_RZQY01000230.1:0-8360 GCF_003998575.1 Mesorhizobium sp. M7A.F.Ca.CA.001.10.2.1
CTGCTTGCTATCGAAAGCCCGTTCTTCATTGCCGTTGACCGGGTGCGCACCAACGCCAGCGACGGCCATGCGATCTCCATCGAGCGCAGCCGGCTGCCATTGTCCTCCGAGCTTGAGGACGTACCGTTGCGCGGACTGCGCGAGGGCTCGCTGCACCAGACGCTGCGCGCCGCCGGCCTCATTCCCGACCATGGCGAGGAATGGGTCGAGATCGAGATGCTCAATGCCGAGGATGCGGCCATCCTCGGTTGCCCACAAGGCACGCCCTTCCTGCGCGGGCGCCGGTTGACGCGTGCGGCTGACGATCGGCCGATCGAGTATGTCACCAGCCTGCTCAATCCGGCACATTTTGCGCTGCATATGAGGTTCTAAGCGATGTCGGATGCAACCAGCAATACCATCGATCGCGCCATGGGCGCGCTTGTCGGCGGAGCGCTGGGAGACGCGCTCGGCATGCCGACGCAGCTTTTGTCGCCGGCTCGCATTGCCGAACTCTACGGCCATGTAGAGGATTTCATCGAGCCTTTCGCCGATCATCCGGTGTCGAAGGGCCTGGCCGCTGGAACCATCACCGACGATACCGAACAGGCGCTGCTGCTCGGCCGCATCCTGGTCGAATCCGGCGACCGTTTCGACCACGCGCGCTGGGTCAATGCGCTGCTCGACTGGGAGCGCGAGGTCAAGGCGCGCGGCAGCTATGATCTTTTGGGGCCGTCGACCAAGCGTGCCATCGATGCCATCAACAATGGCGTACCGGCCGAGGAAGCGGGACGCAGCGGCGACACCAATGGCGCGGCCATGCGCATCGCGCCTGTCGGCATCATGATGCCGCTTGAACCGTTGGAGACGTTCGTCGGCAAGGTGGCGGAGACTTGCCGGGCGACGCACAACACCTCGATCGCCATAGCCTCGGCCGCAGCCGTCGCAGCCGCCGTCAGCCGCGGCGTCGCCGGCGGCGGTTGGCGCGATGCTTCGGCCAGCGCGGTCGCGGCGGCGAGGCGAGGGGCGACGCTCGGACATTGGGTCACCGGCGGCGACATCGCCGCGCGTATCGTCTGGGCGCAGGACATCGTGCGTGGCAAGGCGATCAGGGATGCGATCCGGCTGATCACCGATCTGGTCGGCACCGGCGTCGCCAGCCAGGAATCCGTTCCGGCTGCCTTCGCCGTGCTGGAAGTCGCCCGTGGCGACCCCTGGCAAGCAGCCATCATCAGCGCCAATCTCGGCGGCGACACCGATACGATCGGCGCCATCGCTGCCGGCATGGCCGGCGCCTGCACCGGCTTTTCCCGATTGCCGCAAGAGTACATCCTCCGGCTTGTCGGCATCGACTTGTCAGAGGTTGGCGCGCTCGCCGCCGACCTTGTCGCGGCAAGGGCGGCGAAAGCCGGTTCCAGCAAGGACGCGGCGGCGTGAGCGGCCGTCTCGTCCATATCGGCAGTGCCGTGGTCGATTATGTCTACCGCATCGACGCTTTGCCGGCGCCCGGCATGGAAAAGACGGCATCGAGCTTCGCCCAGGTCGCCGGCGGCGGCTTCAACATGATGGTGGCGGCCAGCCGCACCGGCATGCAGGTGGTGTTCGGCGGCCAGCTCGGCAGTGGGCCGAATGGCGACTTCCTGCGCGCCGCCTTCATGGCCGAGAACATCGCGACACTGACGCCGCCATCGCCCTTGATGGACAGTGGCAATTGCGTCGCCATGATCTCCAGCGACGCCGAACGCACCTTCGTGTCATGGCCAGGTGCGGAGAGCGTACTCAGCCTCGATATGATGGCGCCCGTCGCGGTGGCGCCGGGAGACTGGGTGTTCACCTCCGGCTATACGCTGAGCTACCCCAAGAGCCGCGATGCGCTCACCGACTGGATCGAGGCGCTGCCGGCGAATATTCCCTTCGTCTTCGATCCGACGCCGGTCATCTCGGACATTCCACGCTCCATCCTGTCGCGGGTGCTTGCCCGCACCACATGGCTGAGCTGCAACACGAGGGAGGCGGCCGAGATTGCCGGCCCGGGCGATGTCGAGGGTCTCGCGGCGCGACTTCTGGGCGACCATTGCCCGCAGGCTGCTGGCGTGATCATCCGCTCCGGAGCAAAGGGTTGCCACGTACGGTTGGCCCACGGGTCAGCGCAGACCATTGCCGGCTTCAAGGTCAACGCCGTCGACACCAATGGCGCCGGCGACACCCATATCGGCGCTTTTGTCAGCGCGTTGGCGCGCGGCACCCCGCCCTTCGAGGCAGCGCGCTATGCCAATGCTGCGGCGGCCATTTCGGTTACCCGCCATGGTGGCTCCTCGGCGCCGACGAACCGCGAAATCCAGACATTCCTGAGCCATGCCGCCGATCCATCGGGAGCAGGCCGGACACAGAAGGCCAATGCATAACAGCTGGAAAAGCCTGACAAGCCCGGGAACCGGGCAAACCCACAGAGAGGAACCAACCATGCGCATGCCTGATTTGACTGCTCTGCTGACGGCGACCGCCGTCTTTACCTCCGCACTTGCGTTCGCCGCCAAGGCCGACGAAGTGCATGTGCTCAACTGGAAGGGTTACGGCGCCGATGAACCGTGGGCCGTCGAGGCTTTCGAAAAGGCGACCGGCAACAAAGTCGTCAACGACTTCTTCAATTCCGAACAGGAAATGCTGACCAAGATCCGGACCAATCCCGGCCTCTATGACGTGGTCATGATCAACGCGGCCTTCAACGACCAGGCGATGGCCGGGAAACTGATCCAGCCGATCGACGTTTCCAAGCTGCCGAACTATGCCGACATCAGCAAGGACAAGGCGGGATCGCCGATGCTCGTCCATGACGGCAAGGTCTATGGCGTGCCGTGGGTATGGGGCCTCACCGCACTCGCCATCAACGAAAAGTCCTTCGACAAGCCACCGACGAGCATCGCCGAAATGTGGGATGCCGCCCACAAGGGCCGCGTCGTCATTCGCGATGATGCCGTTGAAGCGGTGCAGTTCGGCGCCATCGCCACTGGCCAGAACATCAACGACATCAAGGATATGGATGCGGTCAAGACGAAGCTGACCTCGCTGATGCCGCAGATCAAGACCTTCTGGAGCTCGGAAAACGACTGGAACCAGATGGTCGCCTCCAACCAGATCGACATCGGCACCTATTGGAGCGGCTCGGCCGACCGCGCCAAGACGCATTTCAAGCTGCCGGTCTCGCTGGTGGTGCCGCAGGAAGGTGCCGTTGCCTGGCTCGACGCGTTTTCCATTCCGGTCGGCGCCAAGAACGTCGCCGGCGCCGAGGCCTTCATCAACTACATGATCGACCCGAAATTCTACGTCGAATGGGTCACCAAGGTCGGTGCTCCCGTCTCCGCCAACACCAAGGCGGTGGAAGCGCTGCCCGAGGATGCCTTCAACCGCAAGGTCATGGGTGATCCCGAAGTGGCCAAGCGCATCCAGTTCCAGGCGCCGATCACCGACGCCCAGCGCGAAGCCTATCTGGCGCTCTGGCAGCAGCTTAAGGTCGACGTGAAGTAAGATCACAGCCAGGCCAGCCGGCGGTTCGCGTCGGCTGGTTCTTCCAATCCTGGGAGGAGGGTACCATGGCAGCTGCGACAGCGTCGCGAAGCGGGCTGAGATCGGCATTGCCGCTGCTGGCACCGGCCTATCTCTGGCTGACGGTGGCGATCTTCCTGCCGCTATCCGCCATGGTCTTCTTCTCGTTCATGACCGAGCTGCCGCTGTCGGGAAAGCCGTGGGCGTTCACGCTTGGCAACTATGCCGCCTTCTTCTCGCAGAGCCTCTATCTGACGCTGCTGCTGGCCTCGCTGCGCCTTGGCCTCGAAGTGACGCTATGGTGCATCGTCATCGGCTATCCCGCCGCCTATGTGCTCGCCAAGGTGCTGAAGGGGCGCAGCCGCGAGGCGATCTTCCTGCTCGTCATCCTGCCGTTCTGGTCGAATGGGTTGGTGCGCATCTTTTCCTGGGCGATGGTTTTGCGCGAAGGCGGCATCCTCGACACCGCGCTTAATGCCGTGCTGCCGTTCAAGATCAACATCGACCTCATGTATTCCTATCCGGCCGTCATCATCGGGCTGGTGCATTCCTATGTGCCTTACATGGTGCTGACCTGTTATCTCACGCTACAGGCCATCGACGACTCGCTGATCGAGGCCGGGCGCTCGCTTGGCGCATCGCGGTTGCAGGTGCTGAAGCGGGTGATCATCCCGCTGTCGATGCCCGGATTGGTCGCGGGTGCGGCGCTGATCTTCGTGCCGGTCGTCGGCTCGTTCATGGAACCGCGCATCCTGGGCGGCCGCACCGGCACCTTCTACGGAACGGTCATCGAGGACCAGTTCGTCGCCGTGTTCAACTGGCCGCTCGGTGCCGCACTCTCCTTCATCCTGCTGGCGGTGGTGCTGGTCATCCTGGCGGTGGCGTCGCCAGTGCTGCGGAGGGCCGCGTGATGACGACGACCCGCATCCTCGAAGGACTCGGCCGCCTCTACATCTGGCTGCTGCTTGCCTTTCTTTATCTGCCGATCATCATCATGGCGCTGATGTCGTTCAACGTTTCTCCCTTCTACCAATTGCCGTTCGAATGGACGACTGAATGGTATGCTTCGCTGTGGCAGAACGACCAACTGATCGCAGCGACCTGGAACAGCGTCGAGATCGCGGTCATCACCACGATCATCTGCGTCGTGCTCGGCTCGGCGGCGTCGCTGGCGCTCTATCGCTACGAATTTCGTGGCAAGAAGTTCCTGCAGGCGCTTTTGTTTCCGCCGATCGCCATACCGTGGCTGATCACCGGCACGGCAATGCTGATTTTCTTCTTCGGCGTCGGTATCGGCCGTGGCCTGCATGCGATCCTGCTCGGCCATGTCGCATTGGCGCTGCCCTATGTCATCGTCGTCGTCTCGGCCCGGCTGCAGACCTTCGCGCCGGAGCTGGAAGAGGCGGCGCGCTCACTAGGCGCCAACCAGTGGCAGGTGACGCGCCGCGTCACGCTGCCCTGGATCATGCCCGGCGTCATCGCCGGCGGGCTGTTCGCGTTTGCCGTTTCGTTCGACCAGTTCGTGGTGTCCTATTTCCTGGCGACGCCGGGCCAGACGACGCTGCCGGTCGAAATCTACGCCGCGATCCGCAAGGGTTTCACGCCCGAGATCAACGCGGTCTCGACCATCATCATTGTCGTGTCGATGGCGCTGATGCTGCTGACGGCGCGGTTTTTCAAATTCGGCGGAGAGAAATAATGGCCGGCGTGCAGGTATCCGATGTCTCGCGCAGCTTTGGCGCACACAAGGCGTTGGACAACGTCTCCATCGACTTCGCCGATGGCGGCTTCTACGCTCTGCTCGGGCCGTCGGGCAGCGGCAAGACCACGCTGCTGCGGCAGATCGCCGGTTTCGATTTTCCTGACTCGGGTCGCATCACCATAGGCGGCGAGAGCGTCGAGCGGGTGCCCGTCGAGAAGCGCCGTATCGGCATGGTGTTCCAGAACTATGCCCTGTTTCCCAATATGAGCGTCGCCGACAATGTCGCCTTCGGCCTGTCGGTGCGCGGCGAGGCCAGGGCGATCATCGCTACCGAGGTGCAACGCGCGCTCGATCTGGTGCAGCTTGGCAAGCTTGGTGGCCGCCGGCCGCACCAGCTCTCCGGCGGGCAGCGGCAGCGTGTGGCTCTCGCCCGCGCCATCGTCACCAAGCCGCGCGTGCTGCTGCTCGACGAGCCATTGGGTGCGCTCGACAAGGCGTTGCGCGTCGACATGCAGATTGAGCTCAAGCGCATCCAGCGCGAGATCGGCATCACCACGATCTTCGTCACGCACGACCAGGAAGAAGCGCTGACGATGAGCGACCGCATCGGCATATTGCGCGACGGAAGGCTGGTGCAGGAGGGGCCGCCGGAGGAGATCTATAACAGGCCGAAGAGCGAGTTCGCTGCCACCTTCCTCGGCGACGCCAACATTTTTCGCGGCGATACGACGGGCGATGGCATCCGGCTGCCGGACGGCACGGCGATTGCCGCCGGCGCGGGTGCCAAGCTTGCCGCCGGCGCCAAGGCGAGCTGTGCC
This sequence comes from Mesorhizobium sp. M7A.F.Ca.CA.001.10.2.1, assembly GCF_003998575.1. NCBI lineage: Bacteria > Pseudomonadati > Pseudomonadota > Alphaproteobacteria > Hyphomicrobiales > Phyllobacteriaceae > Mesorhizobium > Mesorhizobium sp. M7A.F.Ca.CA.001.10.2.1. The sequence continues at coordinate 6,043 of NZ_RZQY01000230.1, forward strand.
GTGCGCCCCGAACGCATCCGCATCGCCACGGATGCCGGAGCACCGGATGGCACTGCCAACATGCTCAAGGGGCAGGTTTCCAAGCGCATCTTCGCCGGCAACAACAGCACCTATTTCGTCGAGCGTGGCGGCCAGACGTTGAAGGTGATTGTACAGAACACGGGTGTCGACAGGCTGGCGGAAGGTCAGGACGTCGTTCTGCGCTGGTCGCCGGAGAGTACGGTGTTGATCGCGGCGGGGTAGGTAGAGCGGTTCGCCCCCCTCTGTCCTGCCGGACATCTCCCCCTCAAGGGGGGAGATAGGCAGCCTCAACGCCGCCACTCTTTCTTCAACACTGGAAATTTGCGAAAGCGGCAATGACAGCTAATCTCCCCCCTTGAGGGGGAGATGCCCGGCAGGGCAGAGGGGGGCGCTGTCCCTCCGTCCTTTCCGACAACGAGCCCGGAGCTGCGATGACGCTTAAATTGACCGCACAGGACCGATCCATGCTCGACGGCGAGCAGGGTCCGTCCGCCGCCGCTGCCATGAAAATCCTGGCCGCGTTTTCCAATGCGGTCGGGGCGGGCTGCCTGCTCGACATTGCCGGCGCCCATATCGATGGCTGTCTCTACCACGGCAAGGCCGGTCTCGATTTCGTCGAGCGGCTGGTCGAAGGCGGTGGCCGCGTTCAGGTGCCGACGACGCTGAATGTCGGTTCGTTCGATCTCATCCATCCCGGCATGGTCAAGATGCCCCTAGCGGAAGAGGTGCCGGCGCGGCGGCTGATGAAGGCGCATCTGGAACTCGGCTGCCAGGCGACCTTCACCTGCGCGCCCTACCAGACGCGCTTTCGGCCAAGCTTTGGCCAGCAGATCGCCTGGGGTGAGTCCAACGCCATCGTCTTTGCCAATTCGGTGATCGGCGCGCGCACCAACCGCTATGGCGATTTCATCGATCTGTGCTGCGCCATGACCGGCCGCGCGCCGGCCTGGGGCCTGCATCTGAGCGAGAACCGGCGCGGCCGGATCCTGTTCGAACTGGATGTTCCAGACGGCGAGCTGAGTGACAGCCTTTTCGTCGGCGTCGGGCTAATCATAGGGCAAGCGAGTGGCGACCGCGTTCCGGTGATTGCCGGTCTGCCGCGGCCGCGTGACGAGGACCAGCTGAAGGCGCTGGGTGCGGCGGCTGCAACGACGGGTGCTGTGGCGCTGTTCCATGCGGTCGGCATCACGCCCGAAGCCAGGATCCTCGATGAGGCGTTCCAGAGCCATGCGCCTGACGAGACGATCCGTATCACCCGCGCCGATATCGACCATGCGCTGGCCAAGCTGTCTGGCGTGTCCGATGGCGCGCCGCTGGCGGCCGTGTCGCTCGGCACTCCGCATTTTTCGCATGCGGAATGGATGCGGCTGTTGCCGTTGCTGCGCGAGGCAGCACCCGGAAGGCGCATCCCGATCTACGTCAACACTGGGCGTGCGACGTTGACGCGGCTGCAGGAGGAGGGCGCGCTTGATGGCATGGAGGCGTTCGGCCTGATTCCGGTCGCCGACACCTGCACCTATGTCACATCGATCCTGGAACGCCTCGACGGCGTGGTCATGACCAATTCCGGCAAATGGGCGCATTACGCGCCGGGCAATATCGGCGTGTCCGTCGCCTTCGCCGAGATGGAGGATTGCATCCGCTCTGCTGCTGCCGGGCATGTCGTGCGGAGCGCCTCATGACGCGACCGGTGGAACGAACCGGCATCTTCCAGTTGGCCGGCGAAGCCAGGGGCCAGGCGCTGGTGTATTCGCAACCGCTGAGCTTCTGGGGCGGCATCGATGCCGAGACGGGCGACATAACAGACCATTCGCATCCCGGTCTCGGCCAGAATGTCGCCGGCAGGATTTTGGTCATGCCGAGCGGGCGCGGCTCGTCGTCTTCATCCTCGGTGCTGGCCGAGGCGATCCGCAGAGGCACGGCGCCAGCCGGGATTCTTCTGGAGCGGCCGGACCCGATCCTGGCGGTGGGCGCCATCGTTGCCGAATTTCTTTACGAGATCCGCATGCCGCTGGTGGTGTGCGATATTTCGAACCTTGTCTCCGGTGATCAAATTGTTATCGGCATCGGCAAAGACGGCGGGCCGATCATCAGAGTTCACCCCGCCATCAATCCGGCAGAGCCACGCCGCCAATAGGCAGCCGCCAACGTCTCATCGCGGCCGAGCCCCAGCGTGCCGCGCCAATATTCGCGAACGACCTTGGCGGCGGTCGCTTCCGCGGCGAACCAGCCGAAGGCCGAGCCGCCTTGCGGCCACGCCACCGAGCGGACAGCCTCGGCCAGCAGTCTGTCCTCTC
>NZ_RZQY01000231.1:0-8328 GCF_003998575.1 Mesorhizobium sp. M7A.F.Ca.CA.001.10.2.1
GCGGCTCTACTGGGCCGACGGGCTCGGCCACCGCCGCATTCTCGCCGACAAGGGCGTGGTCGAACGCGCGGTTGGCTTCGTGGCGAATCGCGAGCCATTGCTGCTGCACTGAGCGGCGGTCGAGATTATTTCTTCTTCTCGCCGGGTTCGACCGGCAGTCCGGCGGCCTTCCAGGCGGTGTAGCCGCCAAGGATGTGCTTGACCGGCGAAAGCCCCATGTCCTGCGCCGTCTTTGTGGCCAGCGCCGAGCGCCAGCCGCCGGCGCAGAAGAACACGAAGTTCTTGCCCGAGGCGAAGAAGGGCTTGTGGTAAGGGCTTTCGGGGTCGATCCAGAACTCCAGCATGCCGCGCGTGACATGCTTGGCGCCGGGAATCTTGCCGTCGCGTTCCACTTCGCGTGGATCGCGCAGATCGACGAAGATGGTGTCTTCATCGTCGATCAGCCCGGCCGCCTCCTCCGGCGAAACCACCTCGATCACGGCGTTCGCCTCGTCCAGCAGCTCGCGATAACCCTTTTTCACGCTCTCATCCCTCCCGCCTTGCTGGCGGATTTCGAGCACACCAGCCGGCGTTTGTCACGCCGCGCTGCCGCCGGCCAGCGTCCTCCAGGCCGCCATGGCCCCGGCTACCGTCGCCAGCAGGGCATTATGCGAGGCGCCGTCGCGCGCCTGGATCGACATGCCGTGCTGGACCGTGGCGAAGAAGGTCGCGGCGGCGCTCGCATCGAAATCCGCCGGCAATTCGCCTTCGGCAACGCCGCGCTCCAGACGCTTCTGCAGTGCGGTGTGGTTTTCGGCGCGACGACGGCGCAGGTCGTCGCAGATGGCGCCGCGGCTCGAATCCTGATGCAGTGCGCCCAGCGTGATCAGGCAGCCCTGCGGACGATCGCTCTGCGCATAGGCCCTCGCCGTCAGGCTCAGGAATTGTTCGATCGCCTGCCGCGCAGTCGGAGCTTCCTCCAGCGCCAGCCAGATGTCGGCACCCTCGGTGTGCGAGTAAAAATCCGTCGCCTCCAGGAACAGCGCCTCCTTGCTGCCGAAGGCAGCGTAGAGGCTGGGCGAGTTGATGCCCATGGCGGCGGTCAGCTCGCTCATCGACGCGCCTTCGTAACCACGGGCCCAGAACACCTCCATCGCGCGGCGCAGGGCTGCGGTTCGATCGAAAGTGCGGGGGCGGCCTCGTTCCGGCATGATGCTCTTTTCTGTGTTGATCGATACATAATTAAGTTGACGCCGACGGGCAAGGCTGACAGGTATTTATGTATCGATCGTTACAAAAGGAGAAATCGATGTCATCCAACCAACTGGGCGGCAAGGCCGCGCTCGTCACCGGCGGCAGTCGCGGCATCGGTGCGGCGATTGCGCGACGGCTCGCGGCCGACGGCGCCAGTGTCGCGCTAACTTATGTGCATGGCGAGGAGCAGGCCCGCTCGGTTGTCGCCGAAATCGAGGCCAAGGGCGGCCGCGCCATCGCGATCAAGGCCGACAACCGCGATGCGGTGGCCATAGACAAGGCCGTCGATGACGCAGTGACCGCCTTCGGCCGGCTCGACATCCTGGTCAACAGCGCCGGCATCTGGCGGGCCGCCCCCATCGACACGCTGTCGCTCGCAGATTTCGACGAGACCATGGAGGTCAATCTCCGGGCTCCATTCATCGCCTCGAAGGCGGCGGCCGTGCATATGGGTGAGGGCGGCAGCATCATCTCGATCGGCAGCAACCTTGCCGAGAGGGCGACCGACGGCAGCCTCACGGCCTATTCGGCCAGCAAGGCGGCGCTGGTCGGCCTGACCAGGGCGCTGGCGCGCGACCTCGGCCCGCGCGGCATCACCGCCAACGTCGTCCATCCCGGTTCGACCGACACCGACATGAACCCGGCCGACGGCCCGCATGCCGAGCATCAGCGCCGGAAAATGGCAACACCGCGTTTCGGCAAGGCCGATGACATTGCCGGCATGGTCGCCTGGCTTGCAGGCCCTGAAGGCCGCTTCGTCACCGGCGCTGCCCTGACCATCGATGGCGGCGCCAACGCCTGATCCCGAGAGATTTCCGGCTGGGGCGGAACAACCCTCCGCTCCAGCCGTCACGATCTTGTGAAACCGTTCTGCAACAGGCTTTCCAAAATTTATGAAAGCTTAACGAAATCGGTATGAATCAGTATAGTCGCGCCTTACATCCGCCATGCGGTGAGCGGGACGATCTAGCGTGCGGAACGGGAACCGGTTGCGGCCGGAGCGGGTGATTCATGAAATTCCTCGGAAACAAAGCAACCGTGATGCCGCTGGTGGCGATCGCGGCAACGCTGGCTTTCGGTGTACCCCAGGCAGGCGCGCAGGGGCTGTTCGACATGCTTTTCGGCGGCGGCGTAAAGCACGCGCCGAAAGGCGAGTTTCCGCCCCCGCCACCGAAGCACAAGCCAAAGCCGAAGGCTCCGGCCAGCGGTGGCGGTGGCGGCGCGAGAATCAGCAGCCCATCCTATTACACCTACAAGGCGGACCGGCTGGTTCGCGTCGACTTCTCGGCGCTGGCCCCGACGCCAGAGCCGGCGGCGCCACAGGATGCGGCTTTCGTGCCGTCGGCAACGGGCGCTGCGTTTCGTGAAGCGGTTGCCAGCTTGGCTGACTACGAACTCTTAGCCGAGCCCGACATCGCCAAGGCGCTGATCGCGTATTACTCGGCCAATCCGGATTTCATCTGGATAAGCGGAACCAGCCTCAACAGCCGCGCGCAGGATGCGGTTCGGGTGCTTGGCGAGGCTTCAAGCTATGGCCTCACGCCCGCCGACTATACGGTCGAAGTGCCCGCTGCCGGCGCATCGACGACTGACGCCAATGCGCAACTGAAAGAGCTCGTCCGTTTCGAGATGGCGCTTTCCGCGCGTGTGCTGCGCTATGCCCACGACGCCCAGAACGGCCGCGTCGATCCCAACCGCATGACCGGCTACTATGATTTCCCGGCCAAGCCGCTCGACTTGCAAGGCGTGCTGAGGACGCTGGCGCATACCCAGCAAGTGCGCACCTATCTCGAATCGCGGCATCCGCAGAATGCGGAATACCAGGCGCTGCGCGTCGAACTCGAATCTCTGCAGGCCAGTGCGGAAAACGAAATCGTCGTCGACCCCAAACTGTTGCTGAAGCCGGGCGGAACCAGCCCCGAACTGCCGAAGCTCCTGACCTTGATCGCGCGCAATCTCGATGACGAGATGGGCGGCGCCTATGGCGAGATCCTGTCCAGGCTGGCCACCAGCGAAGTCTATGATCCGGAACTGGTCCCGGTCATCAAGGCCGTGCAGCAAAAGGCAGGCATGAAGGGCGACGGCGTCATCGGCCCGCGCACCGTCGCGACGCTGGCCGGAACATCCAAGGCCGACAAGCTGCTGAAGGTGGAAGTGGCGCTCGAGGAACTGCGCTGGCTGCCCTCCGATCTCGGCAGCCCGCGCGTCTTCATCAACCAGCCGGCCTTCACCGCGAGCTACATCGACAATGGCGAGGAAAAGCTCAAGACGCGTGTCGTCGTTGGCCGGACCACCAACCAGACCTCCTTCTTCTACGACCAGATCAAGCAGGTCGATTTCCATCCCTATTGGGGCGTGCCGCAATCGATCATCGTCAACGAGATGCTGCCGAGATTGCGCAACGATCCGGGCTATCTCGACCGGTCCGGCTATGAGGTGACGGATTCGCGCGGCAAGCGCATTCCTTCGTCGGCGGTCAACTGGGGCGCCTATGGCGCGAACATCCCCTACAGCGTGCGCCAGCAGCCGAGCGAGGCCAACGCGCTGGGCGAGTTGAAGATCCTGTTCCCCAACAAGCACGCGATCTACATGCACGACACGCCGCAGAAATCATTCTTCCAGCGTGATATGCGCGCGCTCAGCCATGGCTGCGTGCGGCTGCAGGACCCGCGCGGCATGGCGGCGGCGGTGCTTGGCACCTCCGTGGACTATATCGCCGAGAAGCTGAAGCACGGCCACTCGACCGAGAATGTGACACGCACCATCCCGGTCTATGTCGCCTATTTCACCGCCTGGCCTGATCTGTCCGGCAAGGTCGAATATTTCGGCGACGTCTACGACCGCGACTCGCGCCTGAAGCAGGCTCTGGACGCCACGGAGGCGGTTCGCTCGCCTTCGAGTTGATCCAGGGCTTTCGCTAGGCCGTTAACTCATAAATACGGCATGACCGAAAGCGGAAAGGCGGCTGAGAGGGAACGAGGAGCGGCGGCTACCGTTATCGAACAAGCTCAAAACGCAACTGTGATCCTGTTTCGGTAGGGACGAACGATGTTGAGCGCTCGAAGCGGAGGCGCCTATGTCGAGCCATTATGCGATTCTCGAAGCCCCCTCCACGCTGGGCCTGGCGACCGACGGTGTGGAGCGCTTGCCTGGCCGGCTCCTGGACCTTGGCCTTGCGGAGCGCATCCAGGCGCGCCGCGCCGGGCGGCTGGCTGTGCCTGCGAAGGACCCGACGCCCGATTCCGAGACAGGCACCCTGAACGCCAGGGCAATTGCGCAGTGGTCGCCCAAGCTCGCCGACGCCGTGGAAGCGGTGCTTGACGCAGGCGGGTTTCCAGTGGTGCTGGGCGGCGATTGCACGATCGTGCTGGGCTCGGCGCTCGCGTTTCGACGGCGCGGCCGCTACGGCTTGCTCTTCATTGACGGCAACGCCGATTTCTTCCAGCCAGAGGCGGAACCCAATGGTGAGGGTGCCTCGATGGACCTCGCCTTCGTCACCGGCTACGGTCCCTCGCTTCTGACCGACATCGAAGGTCGCGGTCCTCTGGTCCGCCCTGAAGACGCTGTCGCCTTCGCGTATCGCGATCACAAGGATCAGGAGGAGTACGGAAGCCAGCCGCTCCCCGAGGAGCTCAAGGTGCTTGACCTTCCCGCTGTGCGCGCGACGGGCATCGAGGCCGCCGCACGCGAAGCGGTCGATCACCTGACGAGAGCGGAATTGGACGGCTTCTTCATCCATCTCGACGCCGACTGTCTCGACGATGTCATCATGCCGGCTGTCGATTTTCGCGTGCCAGGCGGGTTGTCGTGGGACGAGTTAACGGCCGCGCTCCGGCTTGCCTTGGCGAGCGGCAAGGCAGTCGGCCTCGAGATCACCATCTACAATCCGCGCCTTGATGAGGACGGCAGCGCCGGACGCGGCCTCGCCGACGTACTGGCCGCTGCGCTCGGAACAGCAGCGCCATGACGATGACGAGCCATGCCTGCTCTCGGGCGCAGCAAGAAGCGACCGATTTTGAGGTCGTTTCTACTGCCTTCATATTGCGGCGGAATCTGTTTCAAGGCTCCGCATGAGCCGATCGGCGTGGCTCCGCGATTGTGAGTCTGCAAGCTAGTAGCGCTCGAACAGTGGCCGCCGGAAGCCGGCGTCGCGCCCGGCGATCAGCCAATAGAGCAACCCGGCGACAAGGCCGGCAGCGGCGATGATGCCGATGTCGACCCAACGCTCCGGGTCCATATCCTCCGGCGCGCTCGGCCAGATCAAGGCGAAGCCGCCGACCGCGGCGCCGGCGCCGAAAACCATATGCAGCAGGACATTGCGCAGCGAGAAGAACTCGGCGATCAGCGCGAAGATCAGCGTCTGCAGCGCGGTCACCACGATGGTCAGGAAATAGACGAACATGCCGAGCGGCGGCACCAGCAGCACCGCGATCGGCGAAACGCCCATGACGTCGAAATAGCTGGGCGCGTTGGGCAAGGAACTGAGCACGCCATAGATCACCGCGATGGCGATCAGGCCGACCAGCACCGATACGAAGTAGCCGGCCAACATCATCAATATGCGCTTCATTACGTGCTTCGCCGTCGCCATCCCCATCCCCCAATGCGGCGCCTGGAGCAATTCCAGGAAAAGTGTGAACGGTTTTCCGTCCGGAATTGCGTCAAAACAAAGAGTTAGAGTAGTTCACCGTTCCATGAAACGGTGAACTGCTCTGGCGCGACAGTCAGCCATCAAAGCGGGACAGACGCAAGGGGAGGCGACGGTTGGCAAGGGCAATCGCTTCGGCCAAGTCCGACTTGTGGCGGAAACCATCAATCACCGAGATCGGCGCCGCCCCTCATCGCCCTGCCGGGCGTTCGTTGTTCGAAAAGCCAAGCAGTTGGCTTTTCGTCCGCTGCGCGGACCACGCCTCGACTCCCCGTATAGTGACGGGGAGAAGGGGGCTGGCCGCAACGCCGGCGCCATCCTTGCCTTGCAAAGGATGGTGATTGGCGAAACCATCGATGCCAGCGTCCCTCTCCCCGTCACTATACGGGGAGAGGATGCCGGCAGGCAGGTGAGGGGCGGCGCTAGCGGAAAGGCCGATGACACAGCCAAGAAAGGCCAGTGGATTCGCGTCGGAACGTTCCCCTATTTCGGCTCCGCCGTCACAGGATCGTAGGTGATTTCAACCTTCGCCTTGTCCGCCGTGTAATAGGTGACGGTGTAGGCGCCGCTGTCCCAGTCGACCTCGTCCACATAGCGAAAGCCGTCGCGCTGCTCGACCTTGGCGATGATCTCCGACAGCTTCTTGGCATTGGGCGGCGGCAGCGGCTTGTCGTCCGCGGCCAAGGCTGCCCCGCCGGCGAGAAGAACGGCGACGCTGGTCGCCAGAAGCAATCTGGACATGGCTTTCCCTCAAGTTTCGTCGGACAGAAACTCGCTGGCGTGCCGGTTTGTTCCGCAGCCGGAATGCGTGCCGATTCAGTCCACCGGTTTGCAGCTGCCCGAATGAGGGGCCGCCGCCCGCTTGACTTACGCGGCGCGTCGTTGAGCGGGGTGGAGACCTGAACGGGTTCGGCGAGGGTCGACGGCAGTCACGATGCTGTGGTGGTGATCGCAATAGACGCGATCCGCCGAAGTTGGCCCAGCACAGAAACGATAACCGCCGGGCACTGACCGGTCTTCGCTCACCGGGAAGCGGCACTGATAGACGCCTAGCTGAATGAGGGGGACGTCTTTCGAAATCGGTCTGATATTTTCTGGCATGGTTTTTCAGGTTCCTGGTTCATAGCCATTGCCGGCTGACGACCGCAATGCGACCGTGTCAAAGCGAGCTTCTCTCGTTTTGGAGGGCTGTGGATCACCATATGGTGTTGGTCGCGGTGTCAATGAAGCCCGAAACCCTGCTTTAGCAAGCCAATCATTGCGACTTAAGGCCACACTTGCCGCTGGGAGGGCGGGCTATGAAGCGAATACATTTTGTCAGCAGACAGTGCGGTCGCGTCCCGGAGCATCTCTTCGAACCGTTGCGCCGGTGCTATGGTGTGCCTGCATGATCAGAGAGCAGGGATACGAGGCATGCCCGAAGTCACCCGCCGTACACTTCTTGCGTTCACCGCCGTGGCCTCGGCCATTGAACCGAAATTTGCCGAAGCGGAAGGGGCCTCACCCGAATTGCGGTCGCTGATCGGAGCCCATGAAGCCAGCTATGCCGGGCTTCACAGGGTTGTTCATCGAGCGGGCAGCAGCAGCCACGAACGCAGGACGGCAGACCGGATTGAACAGGAAGCCTTGCTGGCCATCTGCTCCTATCCGGCGATCAGCCGAGGCGACCGCCGGGCCAAGGCCGATTACCTGTTGACCGCCGAGGCTCGGGGTGAACTCGACCTGGAAGAGCACATGCAGGCCATCCTGCACTCGATGAAGCGCTGATCGCGGCTGGTGCATCTCCACAACCAGACATCGCCGGCTGCCGTAAGGATTTTGGTGGGCGATGCAGGGATTGAACCTGCGACCCCACCCGTGTGAAGGGTGTGCTCTCCCGCTGAGCTAATCGCCCGCTCGTTGCCCAAAGGCCAAGCGAGCCGCGATATAAGGGAGGCGGGTGCGGTAAGTCAAGGCGCTGTCCGGCGTTCTGACAGGGATCGGTTTTGCTGTGCTTTGCGCCCTGTCTCCGACCAACGCCGGCTACATTCCGTCAGTTTCCCGCAGCGGCAATCAGCTTCTGCGCCAGATCGAGCGTCAGCGCGTCGAAATGCGAAATGACAGCCGAGGGTTCGAATTCGCGGACATGGCGGTCGGTGTAGCCGAAATCGACCGCCACCACGGGAATGCCGGCGGCTTTTGCCGTGTCGATGTCGGTTTGCGAATCGCCGACCATCAGCGCGCGGTGCGGGTCGCCGCCGGCCAGCTTGATGGTCTCGATCAGATGGCGCGGGTCGGGCTTGCGGAAGGCGAACGTGTCCTGGCCGGCGATGGCCGCGAAATGTTTGGTCAGGCCGAGTGCCTCGATCAGCGCCAGCGAGTTGGCTTCGTATTTGTTGGTGCAGATGGCGAGGACATAGCCGGCCTCCTCGAAGCGCGCGATCGCCTCGACGACACCGGGGTAGGGG
>NZ_RZQY01000232.1:0-8312 GCF_003998575.1 Mesorhizobium sp. M7A.F.Ca.CA.001.10.2.1
ACGCAGCGGTGTGAGACGGGCATTCTTGTGGATGTTCATTCGGACCCTCCGATGGATGCTGAAGCGTGGTAACTCCAGTCTCCTCGGTCCGGTCCGAATGGACAACCTCTCGAAAGCTCACACCTAGTGCCGGCAGTGGCACCGCTGTTGTCCGTCGACAGGTCCCGCGCTTGCTCGGTGCGACCAACAACCTTAAGCGCTAGGGCGTAACCTGACCCTGCAAGATCTCCTCACCGACTATAAGGTGCGCCTCACGATCTGAGACGATGGGACAGGATGGCTAAGGAGGTGCGCCGTCTTGCATGCCCCGCCAGCGAGGCGAACCCTCTCGGCTACGCGCGCCACCAGCGACGCTCCATATCGTCAGGCCTGCGTCTCATGCTCAGATGAGCCGGTATTTGGCTCTCTCATCAGCAAACCGAGAGAGCCCATGCCAAGACGGAAGCAAGCAAGACGAACGAGCGTCAGAGATATCCTGCGCCTGACCCATAAACAGGGCAGTCCGGTGGGCCAAGGTGGCAGAGCAACTGAGGTTCGGCAAGACTTCGGCTTCCACCTATCTGCGGGCGCTGGAGACGGGCTGTCGTGCAGGCCCTGCATGCGGCTTTGAGGACGATGCGATGTTGAAACACCGTCTGTTGCGCCGAATCGGCCGTCGGCCAAACGTTGGGTCGTCATCAGGTTCTCGACAGCTTCCCGGTGTCAAATCCAAACCGTGGTCGGCGATCCCCACCAGGGTGGGAAGGCAGCGCTGATATAGCCGAACGTCGATCAAGTCACGATCAACGATTGCCTCATGTCACATGCCCTGCGGGACTGAAAAACGGAGAAGAACATGTGCGATGCAAAACTGAAGACCGTGCTTTCGCTTTTTTCGCCGGTGGCCAGCAAATTAGATGCTCTCTCGTCCAACGGACCAGCGACGGATGCAAACTGCGTTAAGCTAAATACGAACGAGAACCCGTTTCCGTTGCCGAAGAGCGTAATGCAAAGTGCAATTGCTGCGATCGAACACCAGTATCTTTATCCGGAAGACGACAATCTCAGCTTAAGGGCAGCTGCCTCCGATGCTTACGGATTTTCCAAAGATCAGGTGATTGCCGGCAACGGTTCGTCGGAGCTGCTCGGACTCATCTACAGAGCTTTCCTCGCCCCAGGAGATAGAGTGGCAATGCTGTCGCCCGGATTTTCGTTCAACCGTAAACTTGCCATGTTGCAGGGTGCCGAGTTTCTCGAAATCGCATCGAGCGAAGCTCATCCCCTGCCGATAGAAAAACTGCTGTCCGGCCCCGCAAAAGACGCGAAGTTCATTCTGTTGGCTAATCCGAACAATCCGACCGGAACATTCGTGCCGGTGGCCGAAATCGAACGCCTTGTGGAGCAAGCAGATCGCTTGGTCGTCTTGGATGAGGCCTACGTTGACTTCGCACCCGACAATGCCCTGCGCCTCGTCAATAGACATCCGAATCTTTTGATCTTGAGGACTTTTTCAAAGAGCTATGCTGCCGCTGGCGTGCGAGTCGGCTTCGGTTTCGGTCACCCAGAAATCATTGGCAGGCTGCGCAACATCCAGAATGTCTTCAACATGAACGTGATCGGGCAGGCGGTCGGGAAAAGCATTCTTGCGCATCGCCACGCCTACGAAGAGAACCACAGGCACATCAAGCATGAACGACAGCGAGTGACCCTGGCGCTGTTGCAACTTGGCTTTTCCGTAACACCCTCCCACGCAAACTTTTTGCTGGCCCGTGTGCCGGCGGGACAGGAGGGCTCATGCTGGCAAGCCGCGTTGAAAGAGCAGGCGATCCTCATCGCCAGCTTTCCTGACGTAGATTTGAAGAACTGTATTCGCGTCAGCATTGGCACCACAGAGCAGATGGACAAATTCCTTGCTGCCGCCGAACGCGTCTGTATGAACTTTAAGAAGGATCGCGGTGCTCACAAGCATGAAGTCGATTCACATTAATCATCAAGTAATGATATGTCGTGAGCTATGATGATTAGCGAATAAATATAGGTAATTTGGAGAACAATTAATTGAAGAAAATTTCCGCTTCGGGCCTGACCTTCGGCATCTTCGATCATCTGGACGAAAACGGCGATGACATCGCACAACAATATGCAGATCGGCTGAGCCTAGCAGAAGCGTGCGATGGCTATGGCTTTTATGCGTATCATCTCGCCGAGCACCACTGTACGCCGCATGGCAGAGGTCCATCACCGAATTTGTTCTTAGCGAGCGTCGCCCAGCGAACCCGCAGTCTTCGTGTTGGTCCCATGGTAATGCTACTTGCGCTCTATCATCCGCTGCGTGCCTTCGAGGAGATCTGCATGCTTGATCAGTTGAGCGGCGGCAGGCTTGAACTCGGCATAGGGCGCGGCTCTGCTCCCACTGAATTGGGATACTTCGGGGTTGCTGTAGAAGCAGCACCAGAACAGTATGCGGAGGCCAGTGAGATTCTCATCAATGCGATGAAAGGCGGGACGCTTTCTTATCAGGGCCGCCACTTTGAGTTGAAAGATGTTCCGCTGACGTTGAGACCTCACCAATATCCCCGTCCGCCGACATGGATCGCCACCAATCGACCCGAGCCGGCTAGCTGGGCCGCTGCGAATGGGGCAAACATCGCCTGCGTCGGACCTTCCACTTCTGTTCGCAGCGTTACCGACGCGTTCCGCGCCGCCCGAATTCACGATGCTGACATTGGCCAGCAAGCGCCATTTCTTGGATTGCTCCGAATGGTGGTGATAGGGCGTTCTGAAACAGATGCGTATTTGCTCGCAGCACCTGCCTATGAACGATGGCTCAATAGCTTCAAATTTCTATACGAACTAAATGCCATTTCCACTCCACCAAACTTGCCTTTGAACTTCGATGCAGCAATTGAAAGTGAATTGTGCGTCGTGGGAACGGCAGATTCTGTCCGAAAAGCTCTCCTTGATCAGCTGGAAGAGGCAGGTGCTAATTATCTTCTGTGTCAACTGGCATTTGGGGATTTGCCGCTGGATGCCTCACTATACACCGCATCGGCCATTGGATCCGAAATCATGGCTCGAGTTGCCGCATCGTGAATCCGTCGTGTGATTGGAGGAGCAGCGGCAGCGCTGCTCCTCATTGCGAAACGGTTGTGGGGGCCGGACTCCTGTGTCAGGTGTAAACCATTGGAGCACGTCCTATCTGATCCAGGTCATATCCTGCGGCTTTGAAGTAGTTGGCACATTCGGCTGGGGTGAAGAGGTCGACGACCGCGCCGAGGCGTCCTGACCTTGCCCCTCTGATCTAATCCGGTTTGAAGTTCGTTCTGGCCCATCCAGAGGACCAGGACATGAAACGCAGCCGCTTCTCTGAAGAGCAGATCATCGGAATTTTGAAGAAACACGAGGCCGGGGTATCGGTTGGCGATCTGTGCCGCAAGCACGGGGTCAGCGACGCCTCGATCTACAATTGGAAGGCCCGCTTCGGCGGGATGGATGTCACCGAGGCTCGGCGACCTGAAGGCGCTGGAGGACGAGAACACGCGCCTGAAGCGGCTTTTGGCCGACGCCATGCTCGACAATGCCGCGTTGAAGGACCTTGTGGGAAAGAAATGGTGACGCCCGCCGCCAAGCGGAAAGCTGTCGCTCGCCTGAAGGAAGGCTTCGGGATGAGCGAACGGCGGGCGTGTAAAGCCATCGGCTGTTGCCGCATGACGGTTCGCTACCAGACCAGCAGGCCGGACGACCGCGAGGTTCGCGAGCGGATGAAGGCCGATCGCGCAGGAGCGTCGCCGGTTCGGCTACCGGCGTCTTCTCGTGATGCTGAGGCGGGAGGGCCTGGTCGTGAACCACAAGAAGCTGTTCCGGCTCTATCGGGAGGAGAAGCTCGCCGTCGCCGCCGTGGCGGCCGCAAGCGGGCGATCGGGACCAGGGCGCCGATGCTGGTGCCGCTGAGGCCCGACGAGCGCTGGTCGCTCGACTTCGTATCGGACCAGCTCACCGACGGGCGCCGCTTCCGCATCCTGGCCGTCGTCGACGACTGCACGAGAGAGTGCCTCGCACTCATCGTTGATACGTCTCTCTCGGGCATGCGGGTTGCCCGCGAATTGGACGGCTCATCACCGAGCGGGGCCGGCCCAGGATGATCGTCAGCGACAATGGCAGCGAGTTCACCTCGAACGCCATCCTCTCCTGGGCGGATCAGAACCGCGTCGAATGGCATTACATTGCGCCCGGCAAGCCGATGCAGAATGGCTTCATCGAGAGCTTCAACGGCCGACTGCGCGATGAACTGCTCAACGAGACGCTGTTCACCTCGCTGGCTCAGGCGCGCGTAGCCATCGCCCTGTGGCACGCCGACTACAACACCGCGCGGCCGCACTCCCCCCTGGCAGACCCCGGCCAAGTTCGCCAGCACCTTCAATCCGCGACGGTCGCTCGCGCTGCGCTATGCCAAAGGCTCCGCGCCAGCGCCCGTCGCTTCACCCGCCCAGCAGGGCACAACCCACGCCGGAAACGAACTCAAAACTGCTGGGGCAACGTCAGTCCCATAGAGCCTTGATGGTTATCTCGGCCTTTGCTCGCAGCAGCGCCTTAGGTTGGGCGAAGGCGTTCTCAATCGGATTGAAGTCGGGACTGTAGGGCGGCAGTTAGAGCAGGCTCGCCTGCGGCCTCAATCGCGCCGCGCAGGGTTCTCCAGGCGGATGTCGCCAATGTCAAATTTGCTGGCATCCATGTCGCCCTCGCCAACCGCACAAGCGAAGGCCAGAAAGCCAACATGTGTTCTGCGGCTTAATTAAGAGTCAGCCGATGTCGGCCGAACATCACCTTGTCTCGAAGTCGACGATCGGACAGCAGGTTGCGAAAGTTGGCGCGATGCGAAACAAACTGCTGAAGCGCTCAACTTTTATTGATCACGCGTGTTGGACGCGACGCACTCCCGTTCCAATCGGGCTGAGCGCAAATTCTCCCGGTTCACAAAACTGAGTCGCTGGAGTAGTGGGGGCGCAGAGAAATCTCCGGTCGCAGCCTTACCCGGTCAAAACAAGGATACCAATGATGAAGACTCTCGCCGTCTGCTCTGGCGGATTGGACTCCGTTTCCCTTGCTCACATGGTGGCAGCGGAGCACGAACTCACCGGCCTTCTATCTTTCGACTATGGCCAACGGCACAGGAAGGAATTGGGCTTCGCCGCTCTTTGCGCGCAGCGACTGAAGGTCCCGCACCAGATCATCGACATCGGCGAAATTGGCCGTGGCCTTTCCGGCTCAGCGCTGACTAGCAGTATCGACGTGCCGGACGGCCACTACGCCGAAGACACGATGAAGATTACGGTGGTGCCGAACCGCAATGCCATCATGTTGGCAATCGCCTTCGGTCTCGCCGCCGCCCACAGCGCCGAAGCGGTGGCGGCGGCCGTGCATGGTGGGGACCATTTCATCTATCCCGATTGCCGTCCGGCCTTCATTGAAGCTTTCCAGACAATGCAAGACCGCGCGCTCGACGGCTATGCGCAGATACGCCTCTATGCACCGTATGTGAATCTCGGAAAAGCTGACATTGTTGCGGATGGCGCAAGATACGGCACCCCGTTTGCTGAGACCTGGTCCTGTTACAAGGGCGGCGTGCGTCACTGCGGACGATGCGGGACCTGCGTCGAGCGGCGCGAAGCGTTCCATCTCGCCGGGCACGCTGATCCCACCGACTACGAGGACGCCGATTTCTGGCTTGAGGCGCTGCGCAGGAGGCGCGCGTAATGTTCCACATCAGCAAGGAATTCCACTTCTCGGCCTCGCATCAGCTCACCTCCTTGCCTCCCAACCATCAATGCGCGCGCCTGCACGGGCATAACTATGTCGTCGTAGTGGAGCTGTCGGCCAAGGAACTGGACGCCCACGGCTTCGTGCGCGACTATCACGATCTGGCGCCGCTCAAACGCTACATTGACGAGAGCTTCGACCATCGGCACCTCAACGACGTGCTGGGACATGAGAAGGTCACGGCGGAATGCCTGGCCAGACATTTCTATGAATGGTGCAAGGCACGTCTGCCGCAGACCGCGGCCGTGCGCGTTAGCGAAACACCGAAAACTTGGGCGGAATACCGTCCGTGACCGACATGCATCC
Organism: Mesorhizobium sp. M7A.F.Ca.CA.001.10.2.1; assembly: GCF_003998575.1. Taxonomy (NCBI): domain Bacteria; kingdom Pseudomonadati; phylum Pseudomonadota; class Alphaproteobacteria; order Hyphomicrobiales; family Phyllobacteriaceae; genus Mesorhizobium; species Mesorhizobium sp. M7A.F.Ca.CA.001.10.2.1. The sequence continues at coordinate 6,103 of NZ_RZQY01000232.1, forward strand.
CGCAATCCGTGTGAGCGAGATATTCGGGCCGACTATCCAGGGCGAGGGCGTGCTCATCGGCTTGCCGACGGTGTTCATCAGAACCGGCGGATGTGATTATCGCTGTTCATGGTGCGACAGCCTTCACGCGGTGGACAATCAGTATCGCCATGAATGGCTACCGATGCCGATCGATGCCGTGTGGCAAACCGTCCATGCGCTTTCCGGCGGCAGGCCGGTTATGGTCTCCTTGTCAGGCGGCAACCCGGCCATTCAGCCGTTCGGTCCCCTCATAGAACGAGGCCATCGCGAGGGCTATCGTTTTGCACTGGAAACGCAGGGTTCCGTGGTGAGGGAGTGGTTTGCGGATCTTGACGTGCTGACCCTTAGCCCAAAGCCGCCGTCCAGCGAGATGACGACCCGTTGGGCTGCGTTTGATGCATGCCTCGAAGCGGCGCAAGAGAAGCCGCAAATCGTGCTCAAGCTCGTCGTTTTCGACGAGAGTGACTATGCCTACGCCAAAGAAGTCGCGGCGAGATATCCGCACCTTCCGATCTATCTGCAACCCGGCAATCACACGCCGCCGCTCCCTGGCAGTGAAGACGCCTCTGTCGACTTGGACGGAATAATGATGCGAATGGAATGGCTTGTCGAAAGGGTGACTAGCGACAGGTGGTTCGAAGCCCGCGTGTTGCCGCAGCTGCACGTTCTGCTTTGGGGTAACAAGAGGGCGGTCTAGTCTGTGGCTTGCGTCGCACCGGAAGGCCGGGCTCCAACGGCTTGGCAGGCTCTCTTCGCGTGCCGAGTACAGCCGAGCTTTGTTCGCGTCAGCGGTCTCGCGATTGTGCGGCTGGAAACCGCCCGGACACCCCGCTGCCGGCGTGTGTCACCTTGACTCCGATGAGCTGTCGTCACGCAAAGTTGAAATCCGCAAGAACTGGCCTTCTCGCCCCACCTGCTCCGTCGCAAGCACGTCATCCCCTCATCCTTGTCCAGCTCTTATCGATGTATCTCATTGTCCGGCCTGACGCACGACTGTCAGCATGGGAATGCATCCATTGCGCAAATGCCTTCCATAAAGAAGATCGATTTCCTCATTGGCCCAACGTGAAATATAGCAACGTTTTCGTGGCGTGGGTCGGCTGCGTCGGGAGTAGCGATGAAAACGTATTGGGGTCGCCTGCGTCTCCTTGGGCAGCGAGTGTAAAGTATAGCGATGCGGCCTCCGGCGCGAACGGCAGCCGCGCAGTGATCACCTTCGCCTGTGCCTTTGCGGCGGGGGTCAAGCGCTGGTCTGCTAAAATTTTTTATCGTTTAGCTGGTTGAAACTGCCCCCGTTGCGGGCTGCAGAAGCCGGCCAGCCGAGAAACGGCAGCCGCACTTATGAAAGCACGCCAAGGCGTGCGGGCATCTATCAGTTGCAAAGGACAATACTGGCCGCGCCGATTGGCCATCACGCGTCCATTAGGGCAGCCACCAACATCAGTTCGCAAGAGGAGCAAAAGTAATATGTATCGTCGTCACCTGATCAAAGGGTTGGTTGCGCTCGGCGCATGCCGGATTTGCGTTCAAGCCGCCCAAGCGACCAGTGCCCATTGGGGGTACACCGGTCCGGTCGGACCGGAGCACTGGGCTGATCTGGATAAGGAAAATTTCGTATGCTCTGCCGGCACGCAGCAATCGCCGATCAATATCAACAGCGCGGTCAAGGCGGATATCCCGCATATCGCCATCGGCTGGCACAAGGGCGGCGGCAATATGGTGAACAACGGCCACACCATTCAAATCAATATGCCACAAGGCAGCACGCTGACCCGCGGCGATCGTGTCTACGAACTGGTACAGTTCCATTTCCATGCGCCAAGCGAACATCACGTGGCGGGCAAGAGCTTCCCGATGGAGGTGCATTTCGTTCACAAGGACACGCAAAGTGGTACTCTGGGCGTGCTGGGCGTCTTTTTAACGCCCGGCGCGACAAATGCCAGCTTTGCTGCCCTTGCTGCGGCCTTTCCCGAACTGCCGAATGGGGAGGTGACGATCGACGAGGTGAATCCCAACTGGCTTCTGCCAGCCTCGCTTGGCTATTGGACTTATGAGGGCTCACTGACGACGCCGCCGTGCACCGAAAACGTCGAGTGGATGGTGGCGATGGAACCGGTTGACGTTGATCCGGCAGACATCCAGCGATTTGCCTCACTCTACCCGTCGAACGCGCGCCCTATTCATTCACC
>NZ_RZQY01000233.1:0-8305 GCF_003998575.1 Mesorhizobium sp. M7A.F.Ca.CA.001.10.2.1
GTCATCGCCAAACAGGAACTGGTTGGGCGAAGCCATCGAGACATAGCGCTGGTACCAGTTCGTGTAGCCCCAGCCCTGGTTGCGCAGGTCGGTCGAGCCGAACAGGCCCTTGTCCGGTCGCTGGAAGAAGGCGGCGATGTCGCCATGCTGCTTCCAGGTCTTCGGCGGCGCCAGATCGTAGCCGTATTTGTCCTTGAAGGCCTTCTTCTCGGCTTCGTCGCCGAACAGGTCGGTGCGGTAGACCCAAGTCTGGAAGTCGCCGTCCAGCGACACGCCATAGTTCGAGCCGCGGTATTTGTTGAGCAGCGACACGCCCTTGGCGCCGTTGACATAGCCGCTGACGGGATCGTCCCATTCAGGCTTATGCTGCGCGACAAAGTCGTCGAGCTTGGCGATGCCGCCGGTTTCGGCGAGGTCGCCGAGGCGGTTCCATTCGGTCGAGTAGATGTCGTAGGCCCCACCCTTGGTGGAGATGTCCTGCATCGTCTTGGTGAATTCCTGGCCGTTCGGCAGACCGACGATTTCGATCGCGATGCCGGTTTCCTTTTCCCACAGCTCCTTGATCGACGGCGCACCGGCCGGGAACGGCTGCGTGAGCTGGCCGATCGAGCCGTCGGACAGGCCGAGCACGATCTTGGTCGGCGCCTTGCCGGCGCCCTTCAGCGCCTTCGCCGCCTCGATGGCGCGGCCTTCCGGCGTATCGGCGCCATACTGGTAGCGCTCGGCCCCTTCGAAGCCCGTCGGGCCGCCGATCATGCCTGGCGCCAGCGCGTCGGCCGCATAGGCACGGCCGGGACGAATGAATTGGGGTGCGATACCAGCAGCGGCCATCATGACGGCCGCCTTTCCTCCAGATGCCAGCAGCCGGCGCCGCGAGATGCGGATCAAGTCAGACATTGAAACTCCTCCCTCAGGGCCACGTTTCCTCCACGACCCTTATGAGGGATATTGACGACAGCATGGCAAGGCTGTCAACATCATAAATAATCAAAACACATCATAACATCGCAATAGGGCAAGGAAAATGCACAAAAACGGGATCCATCCGTCAAGCCGGATGCCTCAATTTGAGGGCACCCGACCCTTCCCGGCCCTGCGCAGCCCTGCCGGACCATTTGATTTAGCCCGGCGGCTTGCACATCGGCCAAGGGCGGATACATCATTTCCCATCAGAATCGCCGATGACGCGGAAGCCGTCACCAGCCGATCCGACGCATGCAGGAGATGAAAGACGGTGCGTTCCACCCTGACTGACATAGCCCGGGAGGCCGGCGTCTCGGCCGCCACCGTCGACCGCGTGCTCAACAACCGGCCCGGCGTACGGGCGCGCACGCGGGAAATCGTGCTCGAAATGGCGCAGCGCCTCGGCTACATCGCCGAAGGCCCGAACGGCACGCCGCCACGGCCCTCGCCCGGCGAGGTCATCCGGCTCGACTTCGCCCTGCCGGCCGGCACCAATTCCTTCATCAAGATGCTGCACCGCCACATCGAGGCACAGGCTCTGGCGCGGCCCGACCTCGATGTTCGTATCGCCACCATAGAGGGCTTCAATCCTGACCGGCTCGCTCGCCTGCTGCAGGATCTGCGCGGACAGACGCAAGGCGTCGGCGTCATCGCACTCGACCATCCGACGGTGCGCGAAGCGATCCGCTCCCTGTCGGCCAACGACATCAAGGTGGTGACCATCGCTTCCGACATCCTGCATGTGCCCAGGGTCGCGTATATCGGCATCGACAACCGCGCCGCCGGGCGGCTGGCCGGCTATCTGCTCAACCGCTTCATGGGATCGGGGCGTCCGGGCAAGGTGGCGCTGTTCGCAGGTTCGCTGTCCTATCGCGGCCACGAAGAACGCGAGATGGGGTTCCGCCACGTGCTGACCGAGGAATCACCCAATCTGCAGATCGTCGAAATGCGCGAAATGCTCGACGATCGCGAGAAGGCCTATTCGGAGGCATCGGCCCTGCTGGAGCGGCACCCCGACCTTGCCGCGATCTACAATGTCGGCGCCGGCAACACCGGCATCGCCCGCGCGCTCAAGGAGCGCGACCGCGCCCAGTCCATGGTCTTCCTCGGCCACGAAGTGACGGACGGGACCAAGGACCTTCTGCTCGACGGCACGCTCGACGCTGTCATCGACCAGAACCCGCGCGTCGAGGCCCGCGAAGCGCTCAACACCCTGATCCATGCGGTCCGGGGACTGCCCTATGAACTGCACCAACCAAGGCTGCAGGTGATCTTCAAGGAGAACATCCCGGAGATTTGACCTGTACGAGGCGGCGCCGCAAAGCGCCCGCCCGCTCGATGCTTCTAGTCTATTGGACGGCAGCGACTTCAGCCGCGGCGCCATCGACAAAGCTCTTGTCGACCCATTTGCCATAGTCGATCGAGCCCTTCAGCAGCCCGGCGCTGGCCATGAATTTCTCCTCGCCTTGCAAGGCGGCGATCGCGCCGTCCGTGAGTTTCGGATCCTGATGGAACACCCCGTCGGCATAGGTCTTGCGGACGGATTTTTCCGACGACTTGGTGGCCTCGACAAAGGTCTTGATCGTCTGGTCCGGATGGGCATCGGCCCAACGCGAAATCTCGATATCGACCTTCAGCAGCCGCTTGACCAGATCGGGATATTTCGCCGCGAAGGCGCCGTTGACCGAGATGACGTTGGGCACGTTCCATTCCGGATGAGTGCTGGTGTCGAACAGGACGCGCGCCTCGCCGGTGTCGACCAGCTTGGCCGCCGTCGAATCGGTCTCGACAATGGCGTCGATATCGCCGCGCAGCAACGCCGGGCCGGATGCCTCGAACGGCAGGTTCAGACCTTCGACGTCATTGGTGGTCAGGCCGACGCTGTTCAGCGCCTTGCTGAAGTTCGAATGCCGCACCGTGCCGGTGAGATAGGCGACCTTCTTGCCCCTGAGATCCTGCAGCGTCTTCAGCGGCGAGCCGGTCTTGACGACGATGTAGGAACCGCCGGCCTTCACATAGCTCGACAGGCCGATCAGCTTGACGTCGGCGCCGGACGCAGCAACCCGCAGCGCCGGATTGTTGCCGGTATAGGTGAATTCGATCGCACCGGTGGCCAGCGCGGTCGTCGCCTCCGAACCGCCATTGAAAGTCACCAGTTCGACCTTGATGCCGTCCTTGGCGAACTCCTTCTCCCACCAGCCGTCCTTCTGGGCGAGGATGAATTTGAGATGCCCCGGCGCGGTACTGCCGATGCGGATAATTTCAGGCTTGTCCTGCGCGAAGGCAGGCATGCCACCAAGGCCGATGACGACGCCAATAGCGCCCTTCAGCAGCAGCCGGCGAAGTGCGTCGAATGGAATGTTGGGCATGGGAAAAATCCTTCCTGGTTGGAATGAATGGACCGCTTAAATGAGCGAGGTCTCGGACTGGCCTTTCCAGGCTGTTGCCCAGCGCTCGAACCAGACGAGCAGGTAGTTGACGGTCAGGCCGATGACGGTCAGCGTCAGGATGCCGGCGTACATGTCGGCCGTTTCCATCATCAGCTGCGAGTTCTGGATGAGGAAACCGAGGCCGGATTTGGCCGCCAGCATCTCGGCGCCGATGACCGCGAACAGCGAGGATTTCACCGCCAGCCGGGCGCCGGCGACGATCGAGGGAATGCTGGCCGGCAGGATGACTTTGCGGAACAGATCGAAGTCGGACGTACCCATCGAGCGCGCCGCCTTGATCAGCAGCGGATCCACCGACTTGACGCCGCTGATCGTGTTGACGAGGAGAAAGAAAACCGAGGAGTAGAAGGTGATCGCGACCTTCGATTCCTCACCGATGCCGAGCAACAGGATGAACACCGGCAGCAGTGCGAATTGCGATGTGTTTCGCAGCGTCTGCACCAGGAGGTCGGAAACCTTCTCGAACAACGAATAGCGCCCCATCAACAGACCGAGGGGGATGGCCACCACCACGCCGAGTGCGAAGCCGATCGCGGCGCGCTGCAGGCTGATGCCGATATGCTCGATCAGCACGCCCGAAGCGAGCAGCGCCCACCAGGCGACCAGCACCTCGCTCAGCGGCGGAAAGAAGATGCGGTTCAGCCAGCCGAGTCGGGGCGCGATCTCCCACAGCAGGAAGAACAGGCCGAGCAGCGGCACGCCATAGAGGAACGTGCCGTGGCTTGCTTTCTTGCTCCGGATCTTGGCGCTGGCCTTGATGGCCGGGACCCTGGCGGCGGCTACCGTTTCGCCAGCGCCGGCAAACAGGTGGAGCGCTCCCGCGGAGCCAAACTTCTCGGTCAGATAGGCCATTGGTCCAGCTCCTCAGTGACTGAAGGCTGGCGACAGGGTCCAGTCCTTCTGCGCCTTGTTGACCTCGTCGCGCAGCACGTCCCAGACGCGGGCGCGATATAGATTGAATTCGGCGCTGGCGCGGATGTCGCCGTCGCGCGGTCGTGGCAGGTCGATGTCGATGATCTCTTTCACCGCGCCCGGCCGTGCCGTCATCACCACGACGCGGTCGGCGAGGAAGATCGCCTCGTCGATCGAGTGGGTGACAAAAATCACCGTGGTGTTGATCTTGCCCCAGATCCGCAGCAGCTCGCCTTGCAGAAGCTCGCGCGTCTGCTGGTCGAGCGCCGCGAACGGCTCGTCCATCAGCAGCACTTCCGGGTTGCTGGCCAGCGCACGCGCGATCGCCACACGCTGCTGCATGCCGCCGGACAGCTGGTTGGGAAAACGGTCCTCGAAACCGGCAAGGCCGAACAGCGCCAACAGATGGCGGGCTGTGGCGGTACGCTCGGCCTTGGCCACGCCGCGCACTTCCAGCGCATATTCGATGTTGGCGAGCGCCGTGCGCCAGGGAAACAGCGCATATTGCTGGAAGACATAGCCGGTCTTTGGATCGGGCCTGGTGATGCGCCTGCCGTCGAGCTGGACGTTGCCGCCGGTCGCCTGCGTCAGCCCGCCAATGATATCGAGCAGCACCGACTTGCCCGAGCCGCTCGGGCCGACCAGCGTGATGAACTCGCCCTTGCGGATGGAAAGATCGACGCCGTCGAGCACGGTGACGCGGTCGGTCGCCTCGCCATCCACGGTGACGAACTGCCCCGGCTTGAGCTGGAAGGTCTTGCTGATGTCGCTGACGACGATCCGGTCCATGTTCGGGCGATCCATATCTGTCTCCGATCGGTTCACTGCGCCACGCGGATGCGGTGCGTCGGGTCGAATTCCGAGCCGCCCGCCTTGCCGCGCTTCCAGCCAAGCGCGCGGGCATAGGAGCCGAACATCTGGCGGGCGTCGGCCTGAGCTTCCGTGATGCCGGTCGGCCCTTCGGCGAACTCGGCCACATAAAGCGCGTCGGTCGGGCAATAGATCTCGCAAAGAAAGCAGGTCTGGCAGTCCTCCTGGCGAGCGATCACCGGCACGCCATTGTCGGTCGCGTCGAAGACGTTGGCCGGGCACACCTTGACGCAGATGTCGCATTCGACGCAGCGCGTGGCCGAGACGATCTCGATCATGACGCCAGCTCCGCCAGCCGCTCAGGCGCACCTGCGATGCGGAACGCATCCACACCGGTGATGACCAGCCGGTGCGCGAAGGCCGGGCTCTTGCCCGGCAGATCGGTGCGGCGGTGCATGCCGCGGCTCTCGGTGCGGTGCAGCGCGGCGGCCACGGACCAACGCCCAGCAGCGGCGATCGAAGCTGCCTCTCGGGTACGGACCCGGTCCAGCCCCTCGCCTTGCAGATGGCTGCGCACGTCGCGCCAGACACTCTCCAGCCGCTCGCCGCTTTTCTCCAGGGCCTCGCCAGTGCGGAAGAAATTCTTGTCGAGCGGCGTGACTTCGCTACGCACCGCCTCGATAACTTCGCCCGCCGAGATGTCGGCCCTCGCCGATGATGCAGGACGCAAGCCGGCCTGGCCGAGCGATTGCACCGCGCTGCGGAACGCCTTGCCGGTCCGGCGCTTGGCATGGGTCGAGGCACCTTTGCCGGCCCACCAGCCGCTGGCCAGCGCCCAGGATGAATTGACGGCGCCGCCGCCTGATAGCGCACCGGTCATCATCTCGCGGCTGGCGGCATCGCCGGCAACATAGAGGCCGGGCACGCCGGTGGCGCAATCGTCGGAGACGATGTCGATGCCGCCGGTGCCGCGCACCGTGCCTTCGGCGCGCAAGGTGATACGGAACAGTTCGCTGAACGGATCGATGCCGGCGCGGTCATAGGGCACGAAGCAGTTCGGCTGGCCCTGGCGCAGCCAGCCTTGCAGCGCCGGCTCGGCCTGATCGAGCCGCGCGTAGACCGGGCCGTCGATCAGCGCGCGCGCCACTTCCTCCTCGCGGTCGCCGATGCCGTTACGCAACGGCTCGCCGGTCGGCCCGAGGATCGGCGAGCCGTCCTCGCGATGGAACGAGGCCCAGCGGAACGGCAGGCCCTTGTTCAGCGATGAGCCATAGGGCGCCAGCGTATATTTGCCGGTGAACTCCATGCCCGACAGGCTGGCGCCGGCCTCCGCCGCCATCAGATAGCCGTCGCCGGTCAGCCCGGTCGCGCCGAGGATGCGCTCGCGGAAAGCGCAGCCGCCCGTCGCCAGCACCACCGCGTTGGCGTCGACGCGCCAGTCCTGGCCGATCTGCCGGGCGACACCGGCGGCGCCGACGATGGCATCGCCGTCGGACAGAAGTTCGAGCGCTGGGTGATGGTCGAGCACGGTGACGCCGGCCAACAGCACCCGGCGGCGCATGAAGCGCATGTAGTCCGGCCCGCGCAGATTGGCGATGTAGAGGCGGCCGTCATCCTCGCTCGGAAAGGGATAGCCCCATTCGGACAGCCTGAGCAGATTGCGGTAGGCAGTATCGACGCAGCGCAGCATCCAGCGCGGGTCGGCGAGTTCGCCGGTGCGCTGCCAGCGCCGCTCGACGACGGCATGCCTGTTGTCGCCCGGCGGCACGCACCAGGTGCCGGTGTTGGAGGGCGCGGTGGCGCCGCTGGTACCGAGATAGCCCTTATCGGCCAGCACCACCTTGGCGCCGCTCTCGGCCGCAGCGACAGCCGCCCAGGCCGCTGACGGACCTCCGCCCAGCACCAGCACGTCGGCCTGGAGCAGCAAGCTGTCGGAAGCGGATTTTTGCGGCTTGTGCATGGATACCTGGCGAATGCGTTCGAAGCGGCGCCTGCGCTAAGCGGCGCGGGCGGCGCTGGAGGACCAGACCGGCTCGTTGCCGGCACTCCACTTGATGTTGCAGCCGATCGACGGCACCTGGCTGGCAGCGGGCCTGCCGCCCTCCAGCACCGTGTCGACCGCTGCGCGCAGATCGGCACCGGTCACCGGCTTGCCATTGCCCGGCCGCGCATCGTCGAACTGGCCGTGATAGGCGAGCCGCCGGTCGGCATCGAACAGGAAGAAGTCGGGTGTGCAGGCGGCGCCGTAGGCTTTCGCCGTCTGCTGCGACGCATCCTTGAGATAGGGGAAGGAATAGCCGAATTTTTCGGCCTCTTCGCCGATGCGGGCCAGCGTCTCCTCCGGATGCGCCTCATGGTCATTGGCGTTGATCGCCACCACTTGCAGCCCCTTGCCGGCATAATCCCTGGCGAAAACGGCAAACTGCTCACGGATCAGCACGACGAACGGGCAGCGGTTGGAAATAAAGGCGACGAGCAAGGCCGGCTTGGCGTCGAAATCGACGAGGCGGTGCAGCACGCCTTGCGCGTCGGGCAGCAGGAAATCGGCCGCCCTGGTGCCGAGGTCGATCGGATTGGACTCTGTCTTCGGCATTGATGCGCGCTCCCTTTGTGCAGCCGGTTTTCACAGGCCAAGGTGCGAGCGCCTCGAACGTTCGCAGTTAGTCTATGAATTTAGTATAATTATAGGCTGGAGAGCACATTCACGGTCAACCGCGCGGCTTAGAATATCGTGTCAATGTTTCAGGCCGAGCCGCCAAGTTTGTTCGGGCGGAAGCCGATCCGGAGAAATCCGGACGGACAGGATTTATCAAGCGCAACGGGTTCGACGACGAATTGGTACTGCCCAGCCGAAACGCCTTGCGATTTTCGCGACGTCATTCCCCTTCCGGATAGAGCGCCTTCGCCAGGTCGCGGATCGCATCTGATGTGCGCGGGCCGAAGCCGATCATGTAGGCGCCGTCAAGCACGACCAGCGCCTTGTTGGCCGCCGCCGGCGTTGCCGCCAGCGCGCGGTTGCCGAACACCTGCTCGGGCGTCGGGCCACCCTTGCCGTCGCTCATCATCAGGATGACATCAGGCGCCATCTCGATCAGCTTTTCCTCTGATGCCGCCTTGTAGCCCTGCACGACATCCATCGGGTTGCGGCCGCCGGCGTAGCGGATGATGGC
>NZ_RZQY01000234.1:0-8290 GCF_003998575.1 Mesorhizobium sp. M7A.F.Ca.CA.001.10.2.1
ATCCAGGGTGAGATGCCGATCGCCTTCAGGCGGGCGCCCGTCTCGCCCATGGCGCGCGCAAGCCGTGCGCGCAGCAAATCCATGTGCTTCCGGTAACTGCCGTCTTTGAGCAGCGTCAGCACCAATTCGGCCGCAAGCCGGCCGCCGCCAAAGGTGGTGGCGATCTTCAGGTCGGTCAGGGGCTCGATCCAGTCGCGGGGGGCTGCGATGAAGCCGCAGCGAACCGACGCCGACAGCGTCTTGGAGAAGCTGCCGATGTGGACGACGCGGTTCAGACCATCGAACGCCGCCAGCCTGGGGGCGGGCGCATGTTCAAAATCGGCGAAGATGTCGTCTTCGACGATAGTCAATTCCGACTGGTCGGCGAGCTTGAGCAGCCGATGGGCGGTGACTGGCGACAGCACCGCGCCGGTCGGGTTGTGGATGGCGGAATTGGTGATGTAGAGGCGCGGCCGATGCTCGGCCAGCGCCTGCGCGAACAGATCGATGTCCGGCCCCGACGGCGTGTAGGGAACGCTGACGACCTTGGCTCGGTGGGCGCGCAACAAAGCATGGAAGTTGAAGTAGCAGGGGTCGTCGACCAGCACGGTGTCGCCGGGCTCGATCAGGAACCGGCACAACAGGTCGATGGCCTGCGTGCCTGATTCCGTCAGCATGATCTGCTCGGGAGAGGCCTCGATGCCGTGCCCGGCCATACGCCGCGCCAGCAATTGCCGCAGCGGCGGCAGGCCGAGCGGCGTGCCGTAATCGGCCAGTGCGACATCGTCGGCACGCGCTACCGTGCGCAGTGCCCGGCGCAGACCGGCCTGCGGCATCCACGAGGCCGGCAGCCAGCCGCAGCCGGGTTTCAGCATGTCGTCGCCGGCCTCCAGGGACTGGCGTGAGATCCAGAGTGGATCGACCGCGCGGTCGAGGCGGGGGCCGATTTCGGCCAGCGACAGCGGCGCCAGCGATCCGGCGGCATAGAATCCGGAGCCCGGCCGCGAGCGGATCGTCCCTTCGGCGGCGAGCCGCTCATAGGCTTCGACCACGGTGGATTTGGACACTCGCATGGATTTGGCAAAGGCGCGGATCGACGGCAATTGCGCTCCCGGCGTCAGGCTGCGCGCCGCGATCCGCTGGCGGATCGTCGCCATGACACCTTCGACCAGCGTTCCGCTGCTCTCGCTTCCTGTGGTCTGTTTGTCCATCCGTACTGCTCTGCCAAGCATGACAGTTTTGCATAATTGTACCGCATTGTCTCTGGCGATACCACCGGCTCCGCGCGATACGGAGCCGACAAACGGAGCATACGATGGACAAGACCGCGAGCGGCTGGATGAATGGATTCATCGGCGTGTTGATCTTCAGCGGCTCCCTGCCGGCAACGCGCGTGGCGGTCAGGGATTTCGATCCGACATTCCTGACGTCGGCCCGGGCGGCGATTGCCGGCCTGCTTGGCCTGGCGCTGCTGCTTCTGTTTCGGCAGAAACGCCCGGAGCGCGGCGATCTGCTGTCGCTGGTGATCGTCGCACTTGGCGTGGTTGTCGGGTTTCCCCTGCTGACCGCGTTGGCGCTCAAGCACGTCACCACGGCCCATTCCATCATCTTCGTCGGCCTGCTGCCGTTGGCGACCGCGATCTTCGGCGTGCTGCGCGGCGGCGACCGTCCGCGCCCGGCGTTCTGGCTGTTTTCATGCATCGGCAGCGCGCTGGTCGCGGGTTTTGCCCTGACGCAGGGCGTGACGGCCTCGCCGGTGGGCGATGGTCTGATGCTGGCCGCCATCATCGCCTGCGGCCTGGGCTATGCCGAGGGCGCCGCGCTGTCGCGCAAGCTCGGCGGCTGGCAAGTGATCTGCTGGGCGCTGGTGCTGTCGCTGCCGATCATGCTGGTGCTGACGCTGATGACCATGCCGCCATCGTTCGAAGGCGTCGGCGTCAGGGCGTGGATAGGGCTTGCCTATGTCTCGCTGTTCAGCATGCTGATCGGCTTCGTGTTCTGGTATCGCGGGCTGGCGCAAGGCGGCATCGCCGCGGTCGGGCAGTTGCAGCTGCTGCAGCCATTTTTCGGATTGGCACTGGCAGCGACGCTGCTGCACGAGCAGGTCAGCCCGCTGATGGTGGTCGTCACGCTTGGCGTCGTGCTCTGCGTCGTAGGCGCCAAGCGATTCGCGAAGCAGGAATTGCCACGACGCGCGATCGCCTGACGACGGTGCCGTCCTCGCCCAATGCATGTCGCCCAAAAGTGGCCCCGGTTTTGGGAGAACGACATGCATAAAAACAAGGACCTAAAGCGCGTCGCCTGGATCCGTTCAAACGCGACGCGCTTTAGAACTTCGTCACCACTCCAATACCAATCCCCTCGAAGCCGCCCATCGCCATCAAGGCCGCGGGCGCCTCGTCGAGACTGATTCTCTTGCCGACCAGCAGTTCGGGCTTCAGCTTGCCGTTGCGGATCATGTCCATCATCGCCTGGTAGCGGTAGGCCTGCATGCCGTGGCTGCCAAGGATTTCGAGTTCGAAGGCGATCACCTTGTCCATCGGCACCTGCGGCCGGGCATGCTCGCCCAGCATCAGGCCGACCTGCACATGGCGGCCGCGCCGGCGCAGATTGGATATCGAATTGAACGAGGTGGTGGGGTGGCCGAGCGCGTCCATCGACATATGCGCGCCGCCATTGGTGATCTGCTTGACCGCCTTGACCACGTTCGGCGTCGTAGATGCATTGATGGTGGCGACGGCGCCGATCTTTTTGGCGAAATCCAGTTTCTCGTCGGTGAGATCGATGGCGATGACATTGGCGCCCATGGCGCTGGCGATCATGATCGCCGACAGGCCGACGCCGCCGCAGCCATGCACCGCGACCCATTCGCCCGGCGTCACCCGGCCCTGGTCGACGATGGCGCGAAACGAGGTGACGAAGCGGCAGCCGAGGCTGGCGGCGGTGGCGAATTCCATCTCGTCGGGTAAGCGCACTAGGTTGGTGTCGGCGTGTTCGATGGCGACATATTCGGCGAACGAACCCCAGCCGGTGAAGCCGGGTTGGGTCTGATGCTCGCAGACCTGGTGATTGCCCGAATTGCACTCGAAGCAGCGGCCGCAGCCGACGGCGAACGGCACGGTGACGCGCTCGCCGGCCTTCCAGCGGGTGACCTGCTTGCCGGCGGCGACGACGATACCGGCCAGTTCGTGGCCCGGTACATGCGGCAGCGTGATGCCATCGTCATGACCCATCCAGCCATGCCAGTCGCTGCGGCACAGACCGGTCGCTTCGACCTTGATGACGACGCCATCGGCTGCCGGCTTCGGATCGGGAACGGTCTGGATCGTCGGCGCTTCGCCGAATTTCTCGAAGACGACGGCTTTCATCGGTCACTCCACCCTCTGTGCTGCAGGAAACGATAGCCGATTCCCTGTCTGGTCGAGCGGAAATCGATTCCGCCACGCCTGTTGGCAGGCAGCAGCTCTTAACCGGTTTCGCGGTTGCGAAAGTCGGCAAGCCGGGTTTCGCCGGGGGCAAGCTGCCGCCCGTCCTCGGCATGGACTTCCAGGCGCTTGATCGGCCGGCCGGTGAGATTGTCGACCATGAAGGTATAGGGTTCGCCCGGTCCGGCGAAGTAGGTCTCGCCCCATTGCCGCAGGGCAACCAGGACATAGAACAGGCCGCGTCCCTTTTGCGTCAGCACATATTCATGGTGCGCGCTGCCGTCGGGTGCCGGGACCGTTTCGAGGATGCCATGCGCGACGAGATTGCGCAGCCGCGACGACAGGATGTTCTTGGCGACGCCGAGGCTCTTCTGGAATTCGCCGAAGCGCCGCAAGCCGTCGAACGCGTCACGCACGATGAGCAGCGACCACCAGTCGCCAATCGCGTCCAGTGGTCGCGCTATGAGGCAATCCGCTTCGTGGTGGCTCGTTCGTTTCACCATGGCAGTCGTTGGTCCAGCATTCGATTTTCGGTTGCAACATAAAACTGTTCTGCCTATCCAGCAAGAGGTTTCAAGTTGAAACCTTTTATGGAGAGAGCAGACATGAACATGCAGGTGGTGAACAGCGGTGCAACAAGCCTCGAGCAATCCGATGGGCCGCCTCGGGTGGCGCCGCCGCCTGCGGGATTGTCACGATTGACCGCGCTGATCTTCGCCATCGCCTGCGGCCTGAGCGTTGCCAATGTCTATTTCGCCCATCCGCTGCTCGACGCCATGGCGCATGATTTTGCTATCGCGCCGGCCTCGGTTGGCATCGTGGTGACGGTAACGCAGATCGGCTATGGGCTCGGCCTGTTCTTTATCGTGCCGCTGGGCGACCTGTTCGATCGCCGCAAGCTGATTGCCGGGCAGGCGATTCTGTCTGCCGTGGCGCTGGTGGCGGTCGGGGTCGCGCCCAATGCGGCGATGCTGCTGGCGAGCCTGGCGGTGGTCGGGCTGCTTGCGGTGGTGGTGCAGGTGCTGGTCGCCTTCGCTGCCGACCTCGCCGTAGCGTCGCAGCGGGGGCGGGCGGTCGGCACCGTCACCAGCGGTGTCATCCTGGGCATCCTGCTTGCCCGCTTCGCTTCAGGGGTCGTCGCCGATTTCGCCGGTTGGCGCTGGGTTTATCTTGTCTCGGCCGGGTTGACGCTTGTCATGGCGATGGTTCTCTACCTGATCCTGCCGCGCCACGAGGCGGAGCGGCCACGCACATCCTATCCGCGCCTGCTCGCTTCGGTGCTGCTGCTGTTCGCGCAGGAGCCGCTGCTGCGCGTGCGGGCGGTGCTGGCCATGCTGATCTTCGCCAGCTTCAACGTGCTGTGGGCGCCGCTGGTGCTGCCGTTGAGTGCTGCGCCATTTTCACTTTCGCATACCGAGATTGGGCTTTTCGGCCTTGCGGGCGTCGCCGGCGCGCTCGGTGCGCGCTGGACCGGCGGCCTCGTCGATCGCGGCCGCGGCCAGTTGGTCACCGGCTTCAGCCTGCTGCTGATGATGGCAGCCTGGCTGCCGATCGCCTTCATGGGCATGTCGCTGTGGCTGCTCGTTGCCGGCATCGTCATGCTCGATCTGGCGATCCAGGCCGTCCACGTCACCAACCAGAGCCTGATCTTCGCCCGGCGCCCGGATGCGCGCAGCCGACTGGTTGGCGGCTATATGATCTTCTACTCGGTCGGCAGTGCCCTGGGCTCCATCGCCTCGACCATGGCTTACGGTGCAATGGGCTGGAATGGCGTCTGTGTGCTTGGCGCCGGCATCGGCCTGTTGGCGCTGCTGTTCTGGGCGTTGACGCTGCGCGTCGGCAGATAGGCCTATGGCGACGGCGCGGTGTCGAGAAGCGGCTGCCAGGCCCGGAACCAGTTGCTCGCCTCGGCCTGCCATGGCCAGATGCCGTCCACAGTGGGATAGATCAGCTGGAGAACACGGAAATCCAGGCCGTCGTAGAACCAGAGGTCCCAGCCGAAATGCTCGCGGTAGTGTTCGATGTGAACGGTGCCGAATTGACAGTCGAAACCTTCGATAAAACCGGACGATCGCTGCCCTGGTTGGAAAACCTCGCCGGAGCGGACGCGGCTGCAATACTCGTTGATGATGAACTGGGAGATTTCCGGCTTCAGGCCGATGACGATGAGTTCCGGCGCCTTGAAGTTGTGCTCTATTCCAACCGAATAGGTGAAAGGCGGATCGTCGCCTTCCTCCAGCACATGCAAGATGTGGCAGCCATAGGCCTCGATATCGGCCAGCGCCTTGGCTTCATCCGGGTCAGTGGCTTCTCTACTCGGCATCGAGCTGGTTCTGGGGCGCGGCTTTCTGGAAGGCCGGCAGCGCCATGCAGGCGGCGTTGATGCGCGCGATCGTCGGGTAGGGCGTCAGATCGACGCCAAACCGGGCGTTGCTGGCAATCTGCGCGGCGAGGCAGATGTCGGCCAGGCCCGGCGCATCGCCATGGCAGAATGTACCCGTCTCCGCCGACGACGCCATGATCTTTTCAAGCGGCCGGAAACCCTCGTTCACCCAGTGGCGGAACCAGTTGGTGATGTCTTCGTCGCCGGCGCCGAACAGAGTGCGCAGCGAGGTCAGCACGCGCAGATTGTTCACCGGGTGGATGTCGCAGGCGATCATCTGCGCCAGCATTCTCACGCGTGCCCGGCCGGCCGGGTCCTTCGGCAGCAGCGGTGGTTCCGGTTTGGTCTCGTCGAGGAACTCGATGATCGCCAGCGATTGGGTCAGCAGCGTGCCGTCGCCGAGGATCAGCGCCGGCACCAGCCCTTGAGGATTGACCGCGAGATAGGCTGGTTCCAGATGCTCGCCATGGCGCAGATGATGCGGGACATAGTCGTAGCTCAGCCCCTTCATCTCCAGCGCGATCCGCACCCGATAGGAGGTGGAGGAGCGATAGTAGTTGTGCAGGATGAGTTCGCTCATGGCCTCACTTCGGTTGGCCGATGGTCACTTCGATGGTCCCGATGCCGTCGACGCCGCCGGTCATCGTGTCGCCGACGCCAACCGCGCCGACGCCTGCCGGCGTACCGGTGAAGATCAGGTCGCCGGGCTCGAGTTCCATCGCCTCGCTGCAGATCGACACGATATCCGATATCGGCCAGATCAGTTCGGCGAGGTCGGCGTCCTGCCTGACCTTGCCGTTGACGGCGAGCCAGATGCGGCCTTTCCGTGGATGGCCGGATTCCTGCGCTTGCACCAGCGGGCCGCAAGGGGCGGAGCGGTCGAAGGCCTTCGACCAGTCCCAGGGCCGGGCGGCCTTCTTGGCCTCGTCCTGCAGATCGCGGCGGGTGAGGTCGATGCCGACACCATAGCCCCAGACATGGTCCAGCGCCTTGTCGCGGGGAATGCGGAAGCCGGCTTTGCCGATCGCGGCCACCAGTTCGATCTCGTGGTGCAGATTGGCCGTCAGCGGCGGGTAGGGGATAGCGGTGCCGGAATCGACCACCGCGTCGGCCGGCTTGGTGAAGAAGAAGGGCGGATCACGCTCGTCATTGCCGAATTCGCGGGCATGCGCCGCGTAGTTGCGGCCGACGCAGTAGATACGGCGCACCGCAAAACGATCGGACGAACCGGCGACGGCCACCGATGCGGTTGCGGGCAGGGGAAGGACGAATTCTGTCATCAAGGGTCTCTGCTTGGTTGCCGGAACATTCGACCGATTTAGGGCCTGGACAAGGCGATTTGGTCGAGAAAGTGCCGGCGGCACTTTCCGCCGGAGATGGCGATATACTATTTGGCAATAATCTGGCCATGGTGGAGAGGTTATTCTAATCGCTCACGAACTGAAATGAACCCCATGACCGCAACCCACGATCGCGCCCGGTTCCTGATCATCGACGACCATCCGCTGTTTCGCGAGGCGCTGCACAGCGCCGTGCAGATGGCCTATCCGGAAGTCGACACGGTGGAGGCGCGCTCGATCACCGAGGCGCTCGATCTTCTGGCCGATGCCAAGCCGTTCGACCTCGCGCTTCTCGACCTCTCGATGCCCGACGTGCACGGTTTTGACGGGCTGCTGCAACTCCGGACCCGCTATCCGCGCCTGCCCGTGGTCATCGTCTCAGGCTATGAGGAGCCGAAGATCATTTCTGAGGCGCTGTCCTACGGCGCTGCCGGCTTCATCCCGAAATCGGCGCGCAAGAGCGACCTCGCCGCCGCCATACGCTCGGTGATGGAAGGCGCGATCTATGTGCCGGAAACCTATGAAGGCCGCACGCCGGACGCCGAAAGCGTCGACCGCGCCGACATGGTGCAGCGCCTGTCGACGCTGACGCCGCAGCAATTGCGCGTGCTGCAGATGCTGCGCCAGGGTCTCCTCAACAAGCAGATCGCCTACGAGCTGCAGGTGGGCGAGACGACTGTGAAGGCGCATGTCTCGGAGATATTGCGCAAGCTCAATGTCTATAGCCGCACGCAGGCGGTGATCGAGGTGTCGAAGCTGGACAATGCGGAGCTGTTTCGGGACCAGGCGGGATTTTGAGCTTTGCTGCGCTCGGCCCTCTGGAGATAAATGACCAGCTAAGCCAGCAAATGCGCCAGCAGCGCCCTTAGTTGTGCCGGTTTCAGCGGCTTGCGCATCAGTTCGATGCCGCCGGAGCGGGCGGCTTTGGCGACTGCTTCCGAACTGTCGGCGGTGACGATCAGCGCCGGCACGGCGCGGCCGAGATAGTCGCGGACTTCAGCGATGGTCGTGGTACCGAGATCGCCGCCGTCGAGATGCTGGTCGGCAATGACGATGTCGGGCACCCAGTCGGTGTCGCCAAGCATGTCGAGCGCATCGTCGGTCGAGGTCGCGGCCCGCACCAGGCATTGCCAGCGTTCGAGCAGGAAGGTCATGGCCTGCAG
>NZ_RZQY01000235.1:0-8270 GCF_003998575.1 Mesorhizobium sp. M7A.F.Ca.CA.001.10.2.1
CCCTGGTAGCCCATGTCGAAATTCTTCGGCCGGTAGCCGGAGAAATCGACGGGGCTGTCGTCGATCAGCGTTTCCTGCGCCACCAGGCCCTGTTCGAAGGCCAAACCGTAGATGAAGGGCTTTAGCGTCGAGCCTGGCGAGCGGACGATCTTTGTCATGTCGATCCAGCCGGAGCGGCTTGCGTCGAAGAAATTGGCCGAGCCGACTTCGCCAAGGATGTCGCCGGTGCGGGAGTCGGCCAGCACCATAGCGACCGACAGGCGGGGGCCGAGCTTGGTGGCCGCGTCCCTCGCCACCTGTTCCAGCCCCTCCTGGACGCTCTTGCGGATCGTCAGCTGCAAGGGCTGACCGGGGACGGCCTTGGGCAACATCGCATAGGCGGCGTGCGCGGCGAGCGCCGGCAGCGTGCGGCGCAGGTCCGAGACATCGTCGAGGGAGGCCCGTGCGGCCTCGCGCTCGCCGAGCAGGCGGGAGGAGACCATTCGGGTCAGCACCCGGTCGCGGGCGGCGTGGGCGATCTTCAAATTGCGGTCGGGCCGGCGCTTTTCCGGCAGTTGCGGCAGAGCGACGAGCAGGGCGGCCTCGGAAACGGTGAGCCGTTTCGGCTCCTTGCCGAAATAGGCGAGCGAGGCGGCGCGCACGCCTTCCAGATTGCCGCCATAAGGCGCCAGCGTCAGGTAGCGTTCGAGGATCTCGCGTTTCGACAGCCGCCGCTCTATCTGGATGGCGCGCAGCATCTGCTTGACCTTGGAGCCGAGGCTGCGGCTTTCGCGCGGCTCGATCAGCCGGGCAAGCTGCATCGAAAGCGTCGAGCCGCCGGAGACGATGCGGCCGCTGGTGGCGAACTGGCCGGCGGCGCGGGCCAGCGCCAGCACGTCGACACCTTCATGGTCCCAGAAACGCTTGTCTTCGTAGGTGACCAGCATGTCGACGAACTGCTTGTCGACCTGGTCGAGGCGGGTTTCGAGCCGCCAGTAGCCGTCCGGCGTGGCGAAGGCGCGCAACAATTCGCCGTCGCGGTCCTGGACTTCGGTGGAGACCGTGAGTTCGGCTGGAAGCGGGGGTGGGAAGGCACGGTCGAGCGCCCAGAGGGTGGTGGCGGCAATTGCGGTGAGTCCAATGAGGGAGGCTCCTGCAACGGCCGTGCGACGAAGGAACTTCTTGGAAAGCATGGCGCCGCCCCTCATCCGGCTGCCGCCACCTTCTCCCCGTATAGTGACGGGGAGAAGGGTGCTGTCATGGCCCTTGGCGCTTTTCCAGCAACGTTCAAAGTTGGCGAAAGCTTTGTTGCAGGCCTCTTTCTCCCCGTCACTATACGGGGAGAAATGCCCGGCAGGGCAATGGGGGGCAGCACAAGCCTCACTTTCATATTCGCCAAGGCGCCTTACGGCGCCTTGACCTCCATCATGCCGGTGGCGGTGCGGGCCGAATATTGCGGCCGGTACATGTCCTCCACCGTTGCCGCCGGGTGCGCATAGGTACCAGGCGTCACCGCGCGCACGACATAGGCGAGCGTCAGATTGTGGTCATGATCGCCGTCGGCCGGGTTGAACGCCGCGACGAAACGGTCGTCGCGGAATTCGAGATGCGCGGCATCGGTCTGCGCCAGCCACGAGAAGTTCGTCAACTGGGCGCTGGAGACCAGGCCGGGATTGTCGATCTCGAAGCCGGCCGGCAACAGGTCGGTGACCAGCAGGCGCGACGGCCATTTGTTCTGCTCGTTGACCTTGAGCACGACGACATAGCGTTCGTTCTGCGTCGCCTCGGTGACATTGGCCTCGGTGCCGTCGAGCTTGTAGTAGGTGCGGTTGATGGTGAAGCCGTCGCCGCCGGCCGGCAAGGGCTGGACCGGCGACGCCACGGTGGTGACGACGGCCTGCAGCGGGGTCTTGCCGGTGTTGGCGATGGTCAGCGGGCTGTCGGCCAGGTCAGAGCCTTCCACCTGGTTGGAGTAGCCGCCGGAATGCGCCGCGCCATTGACGGCCAGCATGATCGTATCATTGCCCTCCTTCAGCGCGCGGGCCGCCAGCAGCATCCAGGATTCGTCCTGGGTGGTGGTCCAGCGGGCTTCCGCGCGTTCCCTGGTCACCAGCTTGATCAGTTCCGGCACGATGGTCGGCACCGGCTTCGATTCCGCCGCCAGCGCCAGCATCGCCGCGCCATCACGCAGCCGCGAACCGTAGTCGGAGCGGTAGTAGTCGTAGTCGGTGGTGGACTTTGCCAACTGCAAGGCGGTCTTGAAGGTGGCTTCGGCGCGCGGTGTATCGCCGTAGAGCGCCAGGCTTGCCGCCAGCTGGGCAACGGCCATCGGGCTTGAGAAAGCTTCGAGTTGGGTATCCGCATAGTAGCGCAGGTCGCCGATCGAGGCCTTCTTGTTGCGGGCCAGAACGTAGAGGGCGTAGGCGATCTCGCTGCCACGGTCCTGGACGCTCTGGTCATAGCCGAGCGAGTTCTGCAAATTGCTCAGCGCCTGGTTCATGGCCAGGCTCGGCACGTCGTATTTCTGCTCGCGCGCCCTGGTCAGGAAATCGGTGACATAGGAATCAAGCCACAGATCGCCGGAGCCCGGACCCCACAGGCCGAAGCTGCCGCCCGAGGCCTGATAGCTCAGAACCTTATAGATGGCGTCCTGGATGCGGCCATGGATATCGGGGTCGCTGGCCATGCCGACGCCGGAAGCCAACTCATTGACGTAGAGAAGCGGCATGGCGCGGCTGGTGGTCTGCTCGGCGCAACCATAGGGGTAGCGGTCGAGCGTCATCAGCAGCGACGGCACGTCGAAGGCGGCGGCCTGCGAAACGCCGACACTGACGGAGGCGCCATTGAGCAGGCTGGCTGCCAGCAGTTCCTTGTCGACGCGCAGCGCGCCGCCATTGCCCTTGAGGTCGACCACCAGCCGGGTGGTCACCGGCAATTGCGCCGGGCGCACCGGCACATAGAGCGTCTGCTCGACCTTGGTGCCGTCGGCATGGGCAAGCTTGACGGTGAGCGAGGCATTGCCGGCCGTCTGAGCGACCAGCGGCACGGTCAGCGTCTGGCGCTTGCCCTGGGCGAGCGTCAGCTTCTGGGGCAGGGGCTTGTCGCCGGTCGACAGGTCACCCGTTGTTTCGATCGAGAACGCATAGTCGCCGGCCGGACCATCGGTGTCGGCGACGTCTAGGCGCATGACGGCGGCGTCACCAGGCGCCAGGAAGCGTGGCAGGCCAGCGGTGATCACGATGGGATCGCGCACGATGACATCGGACTGGGCGTGGCCGACCGCATCCTTGGTCCAGGCGACGGCCATGACGCGCACGGTGCCGTTGAACTGCGGGATGTCGAAGTCGACCCGCGCCTTGCCGTCGGCATCGAGTTCGACGATGCCGGAGAAGAAGGCGACCAGTTTTTCGGTCGGCGGGTTGCCTTGCGCCTGCATGTTGGCGCCGTCGCCGCCGGTCCTGAGCTTGCCGGTGTTGCCGAGCGAGCCGTCGATCAGGCGGCCGTATATGTCGCGGATTTCCATGCCCAGCATGCGCTGGCCGAAGAACCAGTTCTCCGGATCCGGGGCCTTGTAGTTGGTCAGGTTGAGGATGCCGACATCGACGGCGGCAACCATGACGTAGGCATTGCTTCCCGGCTGCACGCCGGCGACCGAAACCGGGATCGACAGCTGCTGGCGCGGCATGGTCTTGTCCGGCGGCGTCAAGGTGATGGCGAGCTTTTTCGAGCCCGGATCGACCTTCAGCCATTTCACGCCGATGGCGCGGGCCGGCATGCGCGTTTCCTGCGCATCGCCCGGCCGGAAGAGGGTTGCCGTGACATAGGCACCGGCACCCCAATCGTCGCCGACCGGTATGTCGACCGTGCTGCCGCCGGCCGGCACGGATGCCGTGACGGTCTTCAACAGTTTGTCGGAACCGATGTTGATGAGAAGTTCGCCGGCAAAGTGCGGCGAGACTTTCAGCCTGGCCACTTCGCCGGCGGCATAATTGTCCTTGTCGAGGGCGATTTCGAGGCCGTCAGGCGTTTCGGTGGTGGTCGAGGAGACATACCAGCCGGCATCGAACTCGTAGCTTGTCGCCGGTCCCTCGGGATCCGATGTCTCGACCTCGAGGCGGTACTGACCCCAATCGACCGGCACGGAGACCGTCGCGCCGCCGTCGGCGCTAAGGTCGACCTGGCCGTTGGCGATCGACTTGGTGAAGGTGACCGGCTCGTAGTTCCAGGAATTGTTGGAGCGGTACCACTGGTAATTGCGTTCGACCTTGACCAGCGTCCACTGCGCGCCTTTCAGCGCCTCGCGCTTGCCGTCGGGATCGACGGCGATCAGGCTGAACTTGGCGGTGCCGCCCTGCGGCACTTCATTGTCGGCGAAATCCGGACGGATGCCGATCATATGGCCTTGCGGGCGGACGCCGATGTTGAGCGAACGCTCGATGGCGCGGCCGCCGGTTTCGCGCATCCTCACCGTCACCTTGGCGTCGACCAGCTTGGTGGTCGAGGGCAGTTGGTCGACGGAGACCGGGAAGGTCACCTTGCCGTCATCGCCGACCACCGGCAGATCGGCGAGGGGAGTGACCGTGGGTTCGGCCGACTGCTCGTCGGCGAGACCGAAGGAAAAGCCCTGGAAGCGGTCCCAGTCGCGCGACGTCGACAGCGTCAGTTCGCCTTCCAGCGCCAGGCCCGCCGCCGGCGCGCCATAGAGGAAGCGGCCGTCAATGTCGATGTTGGCGGTTTCGCCCTGGGCGATTTCCTGCTTGTCGGCCTTCATGTCGAATTCGATGCGATCCGGCACGAAATCCTCGACCAGGAACATGTGGCTGGCCACGGCCGGCTGCTTGGGATCGGTGTATATCGACACCGACCAGGTGCCTCGCATGGCGTTGGGTTCGAGCGGCAGGTCGACGGCATGGCCACCGGCCGAAGCGCCGTCACTGACGATGCGGCGGTCCTCGACGCCGTCGGGGCGCGAGAAGACGAACGTCAACGGCAGGTTCTCGACCGCCTTGGCGGCGCCGTCGCGGGCAAGCGCCGCGACATGAACATCTTCGCCGGCGCGGTAGATGCCGCGTTCGGTCCAGGCATAGACGTCCAGCGCACCTGGCGCCGCGCGCCCGGTGACGCCGCGGTCGGACAGGTCGAAGCCGGCCCGGCCCATATCTAGAAAGACGAAATCATTGTCGCCCTGCTTGGCCATCAGCACGGCCGGCACCATGCCGCCGTCGCCGCGCGTCAGGCCGGGGTTGAAGACGGCATGGCCGTCGGCATCCGATGTCGCCGTGCCGAGAACCTCATTGTTCCTGGCAACCAGCGTCAGTTCGGCGCCGGCTATCGGCTTGGCGCTGCCCAGTGAACGCGCAAAGACGTTGAGCCCGTCCTGCCCCGTATAGGTCGACAGGCCGATGTCGGAGACGACGAACCATTGCGTGGCCATCGAATTGTAGTTGTCGCTCTTGTCGTTGACGGCCTGCGCGGTCAGCACGTAGACGCCGGGCTTGCGCTGCGGCACCGCCTCGTCGACCGGGAAGGAGGTGGTGACCTCCTTGTTGAGATCATTGGCGATGTCGAGCTGGCCTTGCCAGACCGGCGCGCCCATCTGCTCGGAAATGTTGGAGATGTCGTAGCCGTCGAGCTGGTGCAGGAACTGGTAGCCCGACAGAAGCTGGGCCAGCGAACGATCGCCGACGCGGTAGAGCTTCATTTCGGCGGCATTCATGTTGACGGTGACGATCGGAATGCCGCGGCGCGCGCCGGCCGGCAGCACGAAGCTGTCACCGGTGAAGCGGGCGGACGGTGCGCGGTCCTGGACATAGATCGACAGCACCACGGGGGCCGCGGTCACTTCGCCGATTGCCGCCGGCAGGCCGGCGCGGAAGGTGACGTCGTAATGCTGACCATGCTCCAGCCCTTCGACGCAGATTTGCTTGTCCTTGGCCTCGACGCCCTTGGGTGGCGCGTTGTCGACGGTGACGAACGGCGCGTAGTCGACGCCGGTCTTGACCAGATCCTCGGAGAATTGCGCGCAGATGCGCGGCGCGCTGGTGTCGGCGTCGATGGTGTGATCGACAACGCGGAAACCCTTGCGGGCCTTGAGATCGGCATAGTCGGCCTGGACCGCCGGCGAAGGGTTCAGCGCAAGGCTGGCCTCATAGGCCTGCAGCGCCGGCCGGTAGAGATCGCGCTTGTCGAGCCCGTTGCCGAGCAGCGCCAGCACTTCGGCGCGCGTCTTGGTGGTGCGCAGCAATTTATAGGCATTGAAAGCGGCCGACGTGCCGTTCGCCGGCAAAGTGGAGGCTTCGGAGGTGCTAGCGGCGGGCTGAACGGCCAGCGTTTCACGCGCCAGGTTGAGCCAGAGCGGACCATCATCGGGCAGCACCGAGACCGCGGCCTCGTATTTCAGCATGGCGGAGCGGTGATCCCCGGTCAGCACGGCCTGTTCGGCGGCGTTCAGCAAGGCAGCCATGCCTTCGGTCGGCTTGTCATAGGCCGGGCCGAGCAGCTTGTTGCGGTATTGCTGGGCCTGATCGGCCATCCAGTTGGGGAAGAAAGCGAGTTCCGGCGGCGCGCCGATATCAGGATCGCCATCGATGTTGACGACCTTGCCCGCGACCGCGCCGTTGAAGGTTTTCAGCTGGTTGTAGTCGGATTTGAGGAAGCACCATTTGGCTTTTTTGTTGTAGGTGAAGGCACGGCAGGCCGGGTCTCCCAGGCATGTCGTCTTGCACTGGTCGATTGTCACATTCTGGTCGGACCTGAGATCAAAGCCGAAATAATCGGAATTGTCCGTTGTCGCGATCCGCCGGGCCTCGGCCGCTTGCGCGGCGCTGCTCCAGGCCAGGACACTGGCCCAGCCTAAAAACAGAAGAATCAGGATAGACAGACCACGAGCCGCGCGCATTGCCATAACACCCCTCCAGACACAGCTGACGTCCGGGCATGATCAAGCTTCAGTCAGGCTTGTCAACACAAGGACGCGGCAGGGTTCCGCCTGCCAACGGTTTCCTTTCCGGCCGATGACCGGTAGTACCTCCATAGGACAGGGGATCACGCTTTCTTGCGGCGACGCAAAAGGTGTGAATTCCAAGCCCGCCCTATTTCAGACAATTGGATTGTGGCCCCTTTACGAGCGCTTCAGAACTTCATTCCAATTTTAGTTTTGTAATCTAGGTTGTCTTAATGCCGGCGCATGAAGAGCAGATGTCAGGAGGTCGCGCGCCAGGGCGTGCGCTTCCGCGCGCCCTGCTGCTGGCCGTGATGTGCTCGACCGTGCTCGTCGCCGAATCGCGGCCGGCGGCCGCTTTCGAGCTTTTCGGCATCAAGCTGTGGGGGTCGTCCAGCGACGAGGATGCCGATATCGTCGATCCCCTGCGCTACGCCGTTACCATTTCCGCCCCCGACGCCGACAAGGATCTGGTCAAGAAGCTCGAAAATGCCTCGGCGCTGAAGAGTGACGAGGAGCGTCCGGTTTCCGGCTCGCTCGGGCTGATGGCCAAGGCGCGCAGCGACCGCGAACAGCTTGTCGCCGCGCTCTATGCCGATGCCCGCTACGAAGGCGTCGTCACCGTCACCATCGACGGCAAGCCGCTCGACGATTTGCCGCCGGATGCCGAATTCAAGGGGCCGCAGCCGGTTCCCGTGGTGATCGACATCGCCAGCGGGCCGAAATTCACCTTGGGCAATATCCACCTCGAGGGCGACGCAGCGGGGCTGATGAGCGCCGATTATGGCTTGATATCAGGCGGCGATGCGGGATCCGGCGCTGTGCTCAAGGCCGAGGCGCTGATCGTGCGGACGCTGAAGGAGCAAGGCAGGCCGCTGGCAGAGGTGACGGACCGGCAGATCGTCGCCGACCACGCTACTTCGACGCTGGACGTGACGCTGACGGTCGCCGCTGGGCCGGTCGCCGGCTATGGCGACACAACGGTGGAAGGCACCGAAAAGGTCGACCGCGACTTCACCGAATACATGACCGGCCTCAAGCGCGGCCGGCAGTACTCGCCGCAAGAGATCGATGACGCGCGCGACCGGCTGCTGGCGCTCGAGGTCTTCAACAGCGTGACGTTCAAGGAAGCCGACACGCTCGATGCCGACGGCAACATTCCGATCGGCGTCCAGGTCAGCGAGCGCAAGCCACGCTATTTCGGCGTCGGCGGCACCTTCTCCAACACCGAGGGGCTGGGCCTGGAAGGTTATTGGGGCCACCGCAATTTGTTCGGCCGGGCCGAGAAGCTGCGCATCGACGGCAAGATCAGCGGCATCGGCAGCAATGATCTCGGCGAGCTCAACTACAA
>NZ_RZQY01000236.1:0-8267 GCF_003998575.1 Mesorhizobium sp. M7A.F.Ca.CA.001.10.2.1
ACGCCGGACAGATTGGCCAGTTGCTTGTCGAGGAAGGCGCGCAGCCGGTCGAGTTCTTCCTCTTCGCACAGCTCCTCGGCGCCGACCGTCTCGTCGAAAGCCGTGGTGAAGACCTTGTAGTCGATCTCCTTCGGCAGATTGGTGAAGGGATTGTCGTTGCGGCGCGCCTCGCCGGGTGTTTCGGCATCGGCGTCGTCATCGTCGGACAGATCGTCGGCGGTGGCGTCGGAGGCTTCCGTCTCGGCCGACTGTTCGTCATCGGCGGAAGCTTCGGCATCCTCGGACTGCGACTGCTCGGAGCCGGAATCCTCTTCGCCACCCTCCTCGCTCTGCTCCTCGCCTTGCGGCTGGTTGTCGTCATTGTCCTCGGAATCTTCCGTCTCCTGGTCGTCGCCGAGTTCCTCGGCCATCTCCATGGAGGCGAGCATCTCGCGCACGACCCGGGCGAACGCCTGCTGGTCGCCGAGCTTGGCCGACAATCCGTCGAGGTCGGCCTTGGCCTTCTCCTCGACCCAGGGGCGCCAAAGTTCGACCAGCCGCTCGCCGCTTTTCGGGACCGGGCGGCCGGTCAGCTTCTCGCGCACCATCAGGGCAAGAGCTTCCTCGATCGGCGCGTCGGCCTTGTCCTTGATGTCGACGAGGTTGGCCTTGGCGTATTTGTCCTCCAGCATCGAGCCGATATTGTCGGCGACGCCCTGCATGGCGCGTGAGCCTATCGCCTCGACGCGAGCCTGCTCGACCGCGTCATAGATGGCGCGGGCCGCCTTGCCTTCCGGCGCCAGCTTGGTGTGGATGCGCACATCATGGCAGGCGCGCTTCAGCGCCATGGAATCGCCGAGGCCGCGGGTGATCGCAATATCGGTCTTCGATGCCTTCTTGGGCAGCTCCGGCAAGCGCGCGCGGCTGCCGGCGAGCGCCGGCCGGTCCTTGGCGAAACCGACCTCCAGTTCCTTGTCGCCGGCAATGGCGCGCATGCAGACGGTAACGGCACGCTTGAAGCTATCGGCTTCAGACCCCGTCTTCGACTTGTTGCGCGTGTTGTCGCCCGGACCCGCCATCGAGACCCTGCTTAGCCCAGCACCACGTTGGCGGCGCTCTCGGGCAGATCCTCGCCGAAGGCGCGCTGATAGAACTCGGCCACCACCGAGCGCTCCAGTTCGTCGCACTTGTTGAGGAAGGTCAGCCGGAACGCCATGCCGATATTGCCGAATATCTCGGCATTCTCGGCCCAGGTGATCACGGTGCGCGGGCTCATCACGGTCGACAGATCGCCGTTGATGAAGGCCGAGCGCGTCATGTCGGCGACGCGCACCATCTTGTTGACGATGTCCTTGCCCTTGCCGTCGCGATAGTGCTTGGCCTTGGCCAGCACGATGGCGACTTCGTTGTCGTGCGGCAAATAGTTCAGCGTGGTGACGATCGACCAGCGGTCCATCTGCGCCTGGTTGATCTGCTGGGTGCCGTGATAGAGGCCGGTGGTGTCGCCAAGGCCGACCGTGTTTGCGGTCGAGAACAGCCGGAAGGCCGGATGCGGGCGAATGACCCGGCTCTGGTCGAGCAGCGTCAGCCGGCCCGACGATTCCAGCACGCGCTGGATGACGAACATCACATCCGGACGGCCGGCATCGTACTCGTCGAAGCACAGCGCGACATTGTGCTGGTAGGCCCAGGGCAGGATGCCGTCGCGGAATTCGGTGATCTGCAAACCGTCCTTGACGACGATCGCGTCCTTGCCGACGAGATCGATACGGCTGACATGGCTGTCGAGGTTGACGCGCACGCAAGGCCAGTTGAGGCGAGCGGCGACCTGTTCGATATGGGTCGACTTGCCGGTGCCGTGATAGCCCGACACCATGACGCGGCGGTTGTAGGCAAAGCCCGCAAGGATCGCCATCGTCGTGTTCTTGTCGAACAGATAGTCCGGATCGATGTCCGGCACATGCTCCGATGTCACCGAATAGGCCGGCACCACCATCTTGGACTCGAAGCCGAATTTCTCCTTCACCGACACCGTCGTGTCGGGCAGGTTGGCGATGTCACGATCGACCTTGTTCATATCTCTCAACGTCTCCACGGGCGAAACGTCTGATTTCGCCGGCAATCGATTTTGTCCGGGGGCGGTCTTAGAGCCTTTTCCAACCTTATGAAAGTTGGAAAACGACACGAACCGTATGGCCGCTCAGCACAGGCCCGCCTGTTTGAGCACGCGATAGGCCTGCAGCACATCGCGGAACCGGTCTTCCGAACCTCTGTCGCCACCATTCGCATCCGGATGGTGCAGTTTCACCAGTTCCTTATAGCGCGCCTTGATCTCCTTGCCAGTCGCCTTTGTATCAAGACCAAGCGTTTCCAGCGCCTTGGCCTCAAGCGGCTTGGCCTTGCGCTCGCGCGCCTCGCGCGGATCCTTCGGTCCCTTGAACAGGTCGAACGGGTCGCGCATGCGGTTATAGTAGCCGGCGCGGCCGGAACGCATCTGGGCCATATCGGGCGACGACCGCGTCGAGGCCCCGTTGGCGCCCATCTTCCAGGTCGGCCGGTGCCCGGTCATGGCTTCCTTCTGGAAGCGCGCGACCTCGGTGTCCGGCACGCCGGAAAAGTAGTTGAAGCCCTTGTTGTACTCGCGCACATGATCAAAGCAGAAGTGGAAATACTCGCCTTCCTTCATGCGCCCGACCGGCGCACGATGGGTGCCCGCTTCCTTGCAGCCGTCCCACTGGCAGATCGGCGAGTGCGACTTCAGCTCCGCGTCCTTGTCGGGGCGGACGCGAATCTTCTCGAAATATTTGGGGTACGGCTTCATCTTACCCATTTATGGGGCGTTCGCAGATGCGAAACAAGAATTGACATTTTCGCGATCATCGCCCTAACCGCTGAATCGCGGCATAAAGCAGGCGAATGGCGGATTTTGTTGCTCGGCGGCGGCCCCTTGCGAAACCGATTTTCGGTTTCCAGGCCGAGACGCCAGCGATATGTGGTGAAGGGAGATGGCGATGTCCATACAGGCGACCATGGAAGACAAGCTCAATAAGGCATTTTCGCCGGACAGGCTGGTTATCATCAACGAGAGCCATCTCCATGCCGGCCACCACCATCACGGCTCCGACCATCACGGCACTTATGACGGCACCGGCGAGACGCATTTTCGCGTCCGCGTCGTCGCTTCCGCCTTTGCCGGCATGAGCCGCATCGACCGTCACCGCGCCGTCAATGAACTGCTTGCCGACGAATTGAAGGCCGGCGTGCACGCGCTGGCGATCGAACCGGCGGCTCCCGGCGAAAAGACCCGCTGGTAGCTCGGTTCCGCCGATCGTTTTTCGCCGCGCTCAGAGCACCGCTTCGATGAGGAACGGCCCGCGCCGTGACAGCGCGCTGTCCAGCAGCGCCTCGAAGCGCTCGCACGTATCGGCGCGAGCCGCCTCCACGCCCATGCCTTTGGCCAGCGACACCCAGTCGAGCGAGGGATGGTCGAGGTCGAGCATGCGCCTGGCGTTCTCGCCGATCGCGCCCACGCCGACATTCTTCATCTCGCCATGCAGGATTGCATAGGTTCGATTGGAAAACACGATCGTCACCACGTCGAGCTTTTCCCGCGCCTGCGTCCACAATCCCTGTACCGTGTACATGCCGCTGCCGTCGGCTTCGAGGTTGATCACCTTGCGGTCCGAACAGGCGATTGCCGCCCCGGTCGCCATCGGGATGCCGCCGCCGATCGATCCGCCCGTGCCCATCATGTAGTCGTGCGGCGCTGCAAAGGCCGACAGCGCGAAGAAACGCCTGGCCGAGGTGACCGCTTCATCGCAAACGAT
The DNA here is from genome assembly GCF_003998575.1 of Mesorhizobium sp. M7A.F.Ca.CA.001.10.2.1. Classification (NCBI taxonomy): domain Bacteria; kingdom Pseudomonadati; phylum Pseudomonadota; class Alphaproteobacteria; order Hyphomicrobiales; family Phyllobacteriaceae; genus Mesorhizobium; species Mesorhizobium sp. M7A.F.Ca.CA.001.10.2.1. Next base: position 3,807 of record NZ_RZQY01000236.1, read on the forward strand.
CGCATCGGCCGGCAGTTTGCGCGCCACCGAGAGCGCGATGGCATCTTCCGTCAGCTTGCCGTTCGGCGTTGCCTCGTCGGGAAAAGCGGCCGCGAGCACCTGTTGTTGTGACGGCTTGATGCCAAGTTCGTCGCGAAGCGCCTCCAGCGCCGTATGCAGATCGTCGCCATGGGCGGCCAGTGTCAGCACCTCGCAGCCTTCCCGCACGAGCCGTCCCGGTTTCCCCGGATAGGCGAAGAAGGCAACCGGCTCCTTCGCACCGACCAGGATCAGAACATCGACGTCGCTCAGCACAGCCATCGCCGCATCGACCGGATAGGGGATGCGGGTCGGCGCGACACGCCCACGCCCGCGTTGCATCCGTGCGATCAGAACCTCGCCGAACAGGCGGACATCGCTGCCCGTCGAAATCTGCCCGGCGATGGCGAGCGCATCGGCGCGTGCGGCCTTTCCGCGAACGATCATGCCTGCCCGGCCCGGAGCGGTACGGATCGCCGCGGCGACCTTGCGCACGGCGTCCATATCGACGGCCGGCGCTGGCACCAGCTTCACCTTGCCGACCGAAACCGCGTCGACTGCGCCCCAGGCAGCATCCGCCGGCAGGATCATCGTCGCGACGCCGGGCGGTGTCAGCGAGGCGCGAAAGGCTGCTTCAGCTGCCGGCACGATATCGGCCGGGCCCTTGACGCGGCCGACCCAGTTGGACATCGGCGCCGCAAGGCTCTCGATATCGCTGGTGAGCGGGGCATCGAGCGGCAGATGGTAAGAGGCGTGGTCGCCGACGATGTTGATCATCGGGCTGAAGGCACGCCGGGCATTGTGCATGTTGGCGAGCCCGTTGGCCAGGCCGGGACCGGTATGCAGCAGCGTCGCGGCCGGCCGATCGGTCATCCGCGCATAGCCATCGGCGGCACCCGTCACCACGCCCTCGAACAGCCCGAGCACGCAACGCATTTTCGGCTTGCGGTCAAGTGCTGCAACGAAATGCATTTCGGAGGTGCCGGGATTGGCAAAGCAGACCGTCACATCGTTGGCCAGAAGCACGTCACACAGGACATCGGCGCCGTTCATGCAATTCCCTCCCGCTCACGATCGAAGAGCACTTGCACCCGGGCGCGCCCGCACAGCAATATCCCGCCGCCATTTTTGATCTGATCCAGCGCTGTAAAGATCAGCCAACCGTCGATTTCAGGAATGCCAGCGCGGCAGCGGTCAGCGCGTCACCGTCCTCGCCGAAATCGCGATTGATCGACATATGCGTGTAGGCGCTGCCGTCGAACAGTGTGACCTGGGTGCCCGTCGCGCGCAGGCGCTCGGCAAAGGCCTTGGAGTCCTCGCCGCGGCCAGGGGCGCGCGAATAGGCAATGAACGTCGGCGGGTGCTTGCGGCCGTCGACATGGCTGGCCGGCGACAGTGCCGCCCATTGCGCGGGATTGGAAAAGACGCGGGCATAGGCCCGCACCATGCCGCCCTTCCTGGCAAGTGCTGCAAGATCATAGGCCCTGGTATCGTCGAGAATGAGCGCAGCTATGCCGGGCAATCCGCCGCGCATGCCGGTCAGCGCAATCAAATGGCAGCCGGCCGAATGGCCCATGCCGACAATGCGGTTGGGATCGCCGCCATGCCGGGCGATGTTGGCCCTGATGAAGGCGTAGGCCTTTTCGACGTCACCGGCCTGGGTGGCGACATCGGCCTGCGGCAACATGCGGTAGTCGATGGAGACGAAGCAGAAGCCGTTGGCGAGCAGGAAGGCCGGTTTGGCGTTGACCTGACTGCGTTTGCCAAACTGCCAGGTGCCGCCATGAACGAAAAATACGACCGGCAGGCCGATTGCACCATCGGGCGCATAGATGTCGAGCTTGGCCGGCCCGTAGTCGAAGGTCTTTGGCGTGGGTCGGCGTGTTTCCGACGCGGCCGATGCTTCCAACGGCAGCATCGCCGCCACCGAGGCCATGATCAGGCTTCGTCGATCGATCATCACTGTCTCCTGGCGAGGCAAGACTGCACGCGGCGGCCCCAGCCGTCCAGTCAGGGATTCGCAACACACCCGCTACCCGCGCTGAATGCCGCTCCGCACCGAGCGCCTTGATCTCGGAGTGGCCTCAAATCTTACGATCGCAGCCACCTCTTCACATGAAGGGAACAAACGGTACCCCCCGACAGTTGAATGCGAGGTGAGCCGAATGGAAGCCACAGCGGCTCCGAGGGCAAAAGCATCATGCGAGAGAACCAGTCTGACGTCTTTGATCTGTTTTCGGAAATTTACACCAACGCGGCGCAGGAAGAGATCAGCATCCAGCAATATCTCCTTGCCTGCCGCGAGGACAAGTCGATGTATGCCTCGGCGCCTGAACGGATGGTCGAGGCGATCGGCGAGCCGAACCTGGTCGACACCAGCAAGGATGAGCGGCTCGGCCGCATTTTCTCCAATCGGACCCTGAAAGTGTACCCTTCCTTTGCCGATTTCTATGGCATGGAGGACACGATCGAGCGCATCGCCGGCTATTTTCGCTATGCGTCCCAGGGGCTCGAGGAGCGCAAGCAAATCCTCTATTTGCTCGGCCCCGTGGGCGGTGGCAAATCCTCCCTTGCCGAGCGTCTGAAGAAATTGATGGAACAGCGCCCGATCTACACGCTGAAGGTCGGTAATCAGGTCAGCCCGGTTTTCGAATCGCCGCTTGGTCTTTTCCATCCTGATCGCATGGGCGACCTGCTGGAGGACAAATACGGCATTGCCCGACGCCGGTTGAATGGGCTCATTTCGCCATGGGCAGCCAAGCGCCTCGACGAACTTTCCGGCGACATTTCCAAGTTCAGCGTCGTCAAGCTGATGCCGTCGCGACTGCGCCAGATCGGCATCGCCAAGACCGAGCCCGGCGACGAGAACAATCAGGACGTTTCGGCCCTGGTCGGCAAGGTGGACATCCGGCAATTGGAAAACTTCAGCCAATCCGATCCGGACGCCTATTCCTATAGCGGCGGACTGAACCGGACTACCCAGGGCCTGCTTGAATTCGTCGAAATGTTCAAGGCGCCTATCAAGGTCCTGCATCCGCTGCTGACCGCCACCCAGGAAGGCAGCTACAACGGCACCGAAAACTTCGGCGCTTTTCCCTACCAGGGAATCATCGTGGCCCATTCCAACGAGTCGGAATGGCTGCAGTTCAAGAACAACAAGAACAATGAGGCCTTTCTCGATCGCATCCTCGTGGTCAAGGTGCCGTATTGCCTGCGGATAACCGAAGAGCGGCAGATCTACGAGAAACTGCTGCGGGAGAGCGAATTGGCCGCCAGTCCTTGCGCTCCCGAGGTGCTGGACATCCTCAGCCGGTTTACCGTCTCGACCCGCTTGGCCGAGCACGACAATTCACCGCTCTACACCAAGATGCGCGCCTATGACGGCGAGAACCTCAAGGAAGTCGACCCCAAGGCAAAGTCGGTTCAGGAATATCGGGACGCCGCCGGCGTCGACGAGGGCATGGCAGGCGTCAGCACGCGCTTTGCCTTCAAGATCCTGTCGCAGACCTTCAACTACGACACCGAAGAGGTGGCCGCCGACCCCGTGCACCTCATGTACATCCTGGAGGAGGCAATCAAGCGCGAACAGTTTCCGAAGGAGACGGAAGCCGCCTATCTGGAGTTCATCAAGTCCGAACTGGCCGCGCGGTATGCCGAATTCATCGGTCATGAGATCCAGAAGGCCTATCTGGAATCGTACAGCGAGTATGGCCAGAATCTTTTCGACCGCTACATCGCCTATGCCGACGCCTGGATCGAAGACCAGGACTACAAGGATCCCGACACCGGCCAGATCCTCAACCGCGAGGTTTTGGACAACGAGCTTTCACAGGTCGAAAAGCCGGCCGGCATCGCCAATCCCAAGGACTTCCGCAACGAGGTGGTGAAATTCACGCTGCGCGCCCGTGCAAGAAACCATGGCCGCAACCCGGCGTGGACAAGTTACGAAAAGCTGCGGGAAGTCATCGAGAAACGCATGTTCGGCCAGGTCGAGGACCTCCTGCCGGTGATCAGTTTCGGCTCCAAGCAGGACAGCGTCACGGAAAAGCGGCACAATGAATTCGTGCAGCGGATGGTCGAGCGCGGCTACACCGAGCGGCAGGTTCGTCGCCTTGTGGACTGGTACATGCGGGTGAACAGGGCGGGTTAGAGAACCCGGATGGTTCCATGCCGATCTTCATCGACCGCCGCCTGAACCCGAAAGACAAGAGTCTCGGCAATCGCCAGCGCTTCCTCCGACGCGCGCGCGAGGAATTGAAGCGGAGCATACGCGACCAGATCCGCACCGGCAGGATTGCCGACGCGGATTCCGAGCACGCCGTGCGCATGCCCGAAAGAGGCACAAGCGAGCCGAGCTTCAGCAACGCCCGCGACAGTGGCAGGCGCCAGCACATCTTGCCGGGCAACAGGCATTTCTCCGCTGGAGACCTGATCCCCAAGCCC
>NZ_RZQY01000237.1:0-8252 GCF_003998575.1 Mesorhizobium sp. M7A.F.Ca.CA.001.10.2.1
CGAGGCCCCCGCCACACCGGAACGCGTGCTGATGGCGATCGAGCGGCTGAAGAAAGAGGCCGGCGCCTGAATCCGGCCCAGGGGGTCAGCAATGTGTGCAATCCGGGCCGAAAAAACCTATATTTCCCGCACGGGAATGCGAATGATGAATTCGAAAGTGCAAAGCCTGAGAGACTTCCTTGCCAGCGCCGACCGGATTGCCCTGGTCGAAGTGGCTGGCACAAAAGGTTCGACGCCACGCGAGAAGGGCGCATTTATGCTCGTCTCGCGGGCGGCGATCTTTGGCACGATCGGCGGCGGTCAGCTCGAATACATGGCAATCGACAGGGCCAGGCAGATGCTCTTCTCCCCCCTTGAGGGGGAGATGTCGGCGAAGCCGACAGAGGGGGTCCTATCAGAAGGCACCGCCAGGGCGTTGAGCCCGGTCGATCCGACCCCACCCGGCAGCTTCGCCGCCACCCTCCCCTCGAGGGGGAGGGGAACCCGCATCGAGGTTGACAAAGTCTGCGCTACCCTGGACGTCCCGCTAGGCCCGGAAATCGGCCAATGCTGCGGCGGGCGCGTCGAAGTGCTGATCCGGCTCGTCGATGCCGCGCTTGCCGCCGAACTGGTTGCGGTTGCGGAAGCCGAAGAGGCACACCTGCCATATGTCTACGTCTTCGGCGGCGGCCATGTCGGCCAGGCGCTGGCGTCGACGATCGCACTTCTTCCCGTGCACGGCGTCGTCATCGAGACGCGCGCCGAAGCACTGGAAGGCATGCCGGAAACCGTAGAGATGCGGCTGACGCCGATGCCCGAGGCGATGGTGCGCGATGCTCCCGCCGGCACTGCCTTCGCCATCCTGACCCACGACCATGCGCTGGATTTCCTGATCGTCGCCGAGGCGCTGAAACGCGACGATGCCGCCTATGTCGGCATGATCGGCTCGAAGACCAAGAAAGCGACGTTCAGGAACTGGTTCCTGAAATCGGCGGATGGCAGTCAAGCTGAGTTTGCCCGCCTCGTCTCGCCAATCGGCGGCGACACCGTCAAGGACAAGCGCCCGCAGGTCATCGCGGCGCTGGCGGCGGCCGAGATCATGACGGCGCTGGTCAGTCACAACGCAACCTCAAGTGCCGACCATCAAATTCCGCATGGCAGGGTGATGGCAGGCTAGGCTGCGCCACAGCTAAACCGGCTGTTTCAAACCCAGTTGGTCGCGCAATGTGCGGCCCTCGTACTCCGTGCGGAACAGGCCGCGCCGCTGCAGTTCAGGCACGACGAGCATCGCAAAGGCATTGAGTTCGCCGGGGAAATAAGAGGGCATGACGTTGAAGCCGTCGGCGGCACCGCCTTCGAACCGCGCCTGCAACTCATCGGCAACCTGGGCCGCCGTGCCGACGATGCGCCAATGGCCACGCGCGCCGGCGAAATGCCGGGCAAGCTCGCGGATAGAGAGGCCGTCGCGGCGCGATTGCTCGATGACCAGCGCCTGCCGACTTTTCATCCCCTCGCTCTCCGGCAGGTCCGGCAGCGGCCCGTTGATCGGGTAGCGCCACAGATCGGAGATGCTGAGATAGCTGGACAGCAGCGCCACACCGACGTCGTCGGGGATCAGCGCCTGCAATTCCTCATATTTTTCACGGGCCTCCGCTTCGGTCTCCGCCACCACTGGCGCGACGCCCGGCATGATCTTGATGTCGTCAGGCTCGCGCCCGTAGGCCGCCAGACGCCCCTTGAGATCGTCGTAGAAGGCCTTCGCTTCCTCGAAGGTCTGCGCCGCGGTGAACACCACATCGGCGGTGCGGGCGGCAAGGTCGCGGCCGACATCCGAGGCGCCGGCCTGGACCATGACAGGCGCGCCCTGCGGCGAACGCGGCAGATCGAGCGGGTCGCGAACCGAAAAGCTCTGGCCGTCATGTCCGGATCCAGAAGCTCCATCGAGCTTGCCGTTCCAGAGCCCGGTTACCACCTCGGCGAATTCGCGCGCGCGCTCATAGCGATCGGCATGGGGCTTGAGGCCGGTCGAGCCGAAATTGGCGGCCTCGACAGGGCTGGCCGAGGTGACCAGGTTCCAGCCGGCCCTGCCGCCGCTCAGATGGTCGAGCGACAGGAAGGCTCGCGCCAGGCCATAGGGCTCGTTGTAGCTTGTCGAGGCTGTCGAGACGAGGCCGATGCGGCTGGTCTGGACGGCGAGCGCCGAAAGCAGGCTGATCGGCTCGAAGCCGATCGAGCGCGAAGTCTGGCTGGCAATGCCGACATTGGCTTCGCGCAGGCCTGCGGCATCTTCGCAGAAGATCATGTCGAACTTCGCCGCTTCCGCCGTGCGCGCCAGCGCGATGTAATGGTCGATGTCAGTGCCGGCGGTGACGTGTGCCTTGGGATGGCGCCAGGCCGCGATGTGGTGGCCTGTCGCCCACAGGAAGGCGCCGAGCTTGATCTGGCGAGCGGTCATCGGTCACCTCCGCCGGCAAGCCCGAGATGCGAGCGCAACGTCGTGCCGCGATAGTTCTCTCGAAACAGGCCACGCTGCCTCAGTTCCGGCAAAACCAGATCGACGAAATCGTCGAGCGCTGAAAGCTGTGCCGGCATCAGGATGTTGAACCCGTCGCAGCTTTTCGCCCGGAATTCCTCTTCCAGCCTCTCGGCGACGGCAGCCGGCTTACTATCGGCGGTTGGCGCGACGTTCGTCAGCACCTTGACGGCATCCGGGTCGCGTCCACAGGCTGCGACACGGCGCCTGATATCGTCATAGCGTCCTGTCGCGCCCTCCACCGGTCCGTCATCCAGCAGGATGACATCGGCGATGCGGGCGGCAATATCCAGGTCGGCTTCGCTCAAGCCCGACAAGACGAGCACTGGCGTATCCTGCGGCGAGCGTGCGACGTTCAGCGGTCCGCGCACGGAAAAGAACTCGCCCTTATGGTCGAGCAAATGCATCTTTTCGGGGTCATGGAAGCGGCCGCCGCTCTGGTCGAACAGCAGCGCGTCCGCATCCCAGCCCCGCCACAGACCTTGCACGATGCCGATACATTCCTCACTGCGACGGCGGAAATCGTCGGGCGAAAATCCCCCGGGCCGGCTGAAATTGGCTGCTTCCCGTGGCGCTTGCGTCATGGTTGCGTTCCAGCCACTGCGGCCATGGCTGATAATGTCGAGCGAGGCGAAACGGCGCGCCAGATTGTATGGCTGGTGGGCGACGGTCGATGCCGCGGCGACGAGCCCGATCCTGCTTGTGACAGTCGCCAATGCGGCCAGCAAAGTGGTCGCTTCGAAGGGCATCGGGCTGTTCGCGGCACCGCCGCCGGCCGCCGGTGCGGAATCGGCAAGCAGCACCATGTCCAGGCCCGCTGCTTCGGCCTTTTGCACGAAACCAGTCAGGCGGCTGAATCCCGGTTCCGGCGATGGATCGGCGATCCCCGGAAACAGCGAAACGGCAAGATGCATTGTGGCGCCGCTGTCCATCGATGGTGCCTGCGAGACGAAATACCACCCGAACTATGTTCGCCACTTCAGGGGATGGCAACCGCTGGCGCTGGGCCAACCGCCGGTCACGTGGAGGCCAGCATTATTTCCCAGCTAGCAGATCGTTGATCAGTCGCTGGCAGCGCTCGGCCATGAAGTCGAGCAGCAGCCGCACTTTTGGATCCTGCAGCTTCTTGTGCGGATACACGGCGGCGAACTGCACCGGTGTCGGTGGCGTGCTGCTCAGGATCACCTTCAGCCGCCGGTCGCGGATGAATGGCTCGACCTCGAAGCGCGGCTTGTTGATGATGCCGCGGCCTGAAAGCGCCCAGCCGGTCAGCACGTCGCCATCGTCGGTGTCATATGGCCCGTGCACCTCGAATTTCTGCGGGCCTGTGGGGGTCTGCAGCGTCCACACATATTCGCGCGCGCCGGAATAACGCAGCATCAGGCAGTCGTGCTTCTTGCCGATCAGTTCCTGCGGCTCGATCGGTTCGCCGCGCGCCTCGAGATATTTCGGCGCCGCCACCAGCACGCGCTCGCATTCCATGATGCCGCGCATCCTGAGGCTGGAATCCTCGATGATGCCGAGCCGGAAGGCGACGTCGATGCCTTCCTTCATGATGTCGACATTGTGATCCGAAAGCCTCAGCCTCACCTCGATGTCTGGGTATTTGTCGTGAAAATCGGGAATGCCCGAGGCCACCAACCGACGGCCGAGGCCCAAGGGGGCGGTGACGCGGATGGTGCCGCGCGGCTGACCGGAAAGCGCCGAGACCGCGGCTTCCGCTTCGGTGATCGCCTCCAGCACCTGCTTTGCGCCCCCGTAAAAAACCGTGCCATGCTCGGTCGGCATCAATTGCCGCGTCGTGCGGTTGAACAGACGCACGCCTAGGTGCTTCTCCAACTCCTTGATGCGGTTGGAGGCGACCGCCGGCGAAATCCGCATGTCGCGCCCGGCCGCCGACAGATTGCCGAGTTCGACCACGCGAACGAAGACGGCAATGTTGTCGAGATAGGCCATGCGGTTTAGTGGCTTTCCTGAGGCCGCCTTCGGGCGGCTCCCATCCTGCTGCGTGTGACTACCCTAGTATTTTCCATTTTTTTTTGAAAGTCATCGTGCACCTCGCCTCTTTCCGTTTGCGCTCCAACCCGTAAAGTCGCCCGATCGGCAGGGACGATTTCAATGATGGATTTCGCGATTTTCTGGGACTGGCTGAGTTTTGCCGTGCGCTGGCTCCACGTCGTCACCGGCATCGCCTGGATCGGCTCGTCCTTCTACTTCGTCGCGCTCGACCTTGGCCTGCGCCAGCGTCCCGGCATGCCCGTCGGCGCCTTCGGCGAGGAATGGCAGGTGCATGGCGGCGGCTTCTACCACATCCAGAAATATCTCGTGGCGCCAGCCGAAATGCCGGAACACCTGACCTGGTTCAAATGGGAATCCTACGCCACCTGGCTGTCCGGCTTCGCCATGCTGTGCGTCGTCTACTACGCCGGAGCCGATCTGTTCCTGATCGATCCGAACGTGCTGCCGATGTCGGTGCCTACAGGCATCCTGCTGTCGCTGGCAACGATTGGCGTCGGCTGGGTGGTCTATGATCTGCTGTGCCGCTCGCCGCTGGGAAAAAGCGATACCGGCCTGATGCTGGTGCTCTATTGCGTGCTGGTGTTCATCGCCTGGGGGCTGACGCACCTGTTCACCGGCCGCGCCGCCTTTCTGCATCTGGGCGCCATCACCGCCACGATCATGTCGGCCAATGTCTTCATGGTTATCATCCCAAACCAGAAGATCGTCGTCGCCGACCTCATCGCCGGCCGCAAGCCCGACCCGAAATACGGCAAGATCGCCAAGCAGCGTTCGCTCCACAACAATTATCTGACGCTGCCGGTGCTGTTCCTGATGCTGTCGAACCACTATCCGCTGGCGTTCGGCACTGAGTTCAACTGGGTCATCGCCTCGCTGGTGTTCATCATCGGCGTGCTGATCCGGCACTATTTCAACTCGGTCCACGCGCGCAAGGGCAACCCGACCTGGACCTGGATGGCGGCACTTGTCCTGTTCATTGTCATCATCTGGCTGTCGACCGCGCCGAAAGTGCTGACCGGCGAACCCAGGGAATCTGCGGCGGCGCAAATCTATGTCGCTTCAGCGCATTTCCCGGCCGTACGCGACACCGTGCTCGGCCGCTGCTCGATGTGCCACGCGGCGGAGCCGGTCTATGAGGGCATCTATCATGCGCCCAAGGGCGTGATGCTCGACACCGACGCCGACATCGCCAACCACGCCCGCGAGATCTATCTGCAGGCCGGCCGCAGCCACGCCATGCCGCCCGCCAACGTCAGCCAGATCACCGACAAGGAGCGGGCGCTGCTGGTGGCCTGGTTCGAAGGCGCAGGGAGATAGCATGAACTCGACACTTCTGCGCGGCCGCACGCTGTCCTTCGTGCGCTGGCCGCAGACCATCGACGATCATTCCGCCTGGCGCTACGAGGAGGACGGCGGCCTGCTGATCCGCGACGGCCGGATCGTCGCTGCGGGCACCTATGCCGATGTTGAAAAGCAGGCCGGCAAGACGGCGAAGAAAATCGACCACCGGCCGCATCTGCTGCTGCCCGGCTTCATCGATGCGCATGTGCATTTTCCGCAGATGCAGGTCATCGCCTCCTATGGGGCAGAACTGCTCGACTGGTTGAAAACCTACACTTTTCCGGAGGAAACGAAGTTCGCCAACGCCCAGCACGGCCGCCGCATCGCGCGGCTGTTCCTCGACGAAATGGTGCGCCATGGCACGACGACGGTTGCCGCCTACTGTTCGGTGCACAAGGCTTCGGCGGAGGCCTTCTTTGCCGAATCGCATGACCGCAATATGCTCAACATCGCCGGCAAGGTGATGATGGATCGCAATGCGCCCGACGGCGTGCTCGACACGCCGCAATCGGGTTACGACGACACGAAGGCGCTGATCAAGGAATGGCACGGCAAGGGACGGCAGCACTACGCCATCACGCCGCGCTTCGCCATCACCTCGTCGCCGGAGCAGATGGAGATGGCGGGCGCGCTGTGCCGCGAACATCCCGATTTGCACATGCAGACGCATCTGTCGGAAAACCACGCCGAAATCGCTTTCACGCAGGAACTCTACCCGTGGTCGCGCGACTATACCGACGTTTACGAGCACTACGGGCTGTTGGGCAAAAAGAGCCTGTTCGGGCACTGCATCCATCTCTCGGAGCGCGAAGCGGATGCGCTTTCCGACAGTGGCTCGGTGGCGGTGTTCTGCCCGACTTCCAACCTGTTCCTCGGCTCCGGCCTGTTCGACTATCAGCGCTTTCGTCGCCGCGAAAAGCCGATCCGGATCGCCGCCGCCACCGATGTCGGCGGCGGCACCAACTACTCCATGCTGCGCACCATGGACGAGGGCTACAAGGTGATCGCGCTGAACGGCGAGAAGCTCAACCCGCTCCAGTCCTTCTGGCAGATGACGCGCGGCAATGCCGAGGCGCTGTCGGTGGCCGACAAGATCGGCACGCTGGACGAGGGCACCGATGCCGACATCGTCGTGCTCGACGCCAGGGCAACGCCGGCGATGCGGCTCAGGATGGAGACTGTCGAGACGCTGGCGCAGGAACTTTTCCTGCTTCAGACGCTGGGCGACGACCGCACTGTCCGCGAAGTTTATGTGGCGGGGCGGCCAGCCAAGGCGGATATGATCGCGGGGTGAGACCCCCTCACCCCGAGGGGAGAGGACCGCAGCTCGACGGAGTGGGGGTCGACCCTGGCGGGGCAACACGATCGCCGCGACGGAAGCTTGACCGGGCGGAGCTTGTCGTACACACGATTTGTGACTGACTTCGGAGAAAGAAAATGGCCGCTGCGGACGACATCGCTCTGATCCAGAAGCAGGAAGAGACGCTGGTCTTCCCGGCCTTCGACGAGGCCGTCGCCTTCGAGATCGGCGCGGCGATCCGTGAGCGGGCACTGGCCGAGGCCATGCCCATCATTGTCGATATCAGGCTGTGGGATCGGCCGCTGTTCTACGCCGCGATGCCGGGTTCGAACGCCTCGAACCCCGACTGGGCGCGACGCAAGACCAATGTGGTCAAGCGGTTCCTGAGAAGCACCTATCGTATGGTGTTGGAACAGCAGCGCCCGGACCGCAGCTTCAAGATCGGCGAAGGGCTGGATATTGCCGACTACGTGCTGGCCGGCGGTGGCTTTCCGGTGACCGTCAAGGGCGCCGGCGTCATCGGGGTGATCGCCGTCTCCGGACTGCCGGAGCGCGAGGATCACGGCGTCGTCGTAGATGCGCTATGCGATCATTTGGGCGTCGACAAGCGCGGCCTGGCATTGCCTCGGGACGCCGAATGACCGTGCTCGATCCCAAGGCATTCCTGACCTCCATCTTCAACGCCGCCATCGCCGCCGCCGACCCGGAACGAACCATCCGGGATCATCTGCCGGCCAAGCCGAAGGGCCGCACCATTGTCATCGGCGCGGGCAAAGGCTCGGCGCAGATGGCGGCAGCGTTCGAGAAAGCGTGGGACGGCCCCATCGAAGGGCTGGTCGTCACCCGCTATGGCTATGGCGCGACCTGCGAGCGCATCGAGATCATCGAGGCGGCTCATCCGGTGCCGGACGCTGCCGGTCTGGAAGCCTCGCGGCGCCTGCTCGCCAAGGTCCAGAATCTGACTGAGGATGACCTGGTGGTGGCGCTGATTTCCGGCGGCGGCTCGGCGCTGTTGCCGTCGCCCGCCGGCGGCTTGACGCTGGCCGACGAGATCGCCGTCAATGAGGCGCTGCTCGCCTC